>JAUVKS010000003.1 GCA_030596145.1 Pseudomonadota bacterium
GGTCAATTATGCAAAACGGCTAATCGGAGATTTCGAATTTTCCGTTTGTGTCGCAGGGCGTGATCAATTCCCCATGTGTACACAGTCCCTTCTTCTTGGCGGTAACGTCCGTGTTGGTCTGGAAGATAATATCTATCTGGAGAGAGGAAATCTGGCCAAAAGCAGCGCCGAACAGGTAGAAAAAATCGCACGCATGGCAAGAGAACTCGGTGTTGAGCCGGCCACGCCCGACGAGGCGAGGGAAATACTCGGATTAAAGGGATTGGATAAAGTAACTTTTTAGTGAAAGATTTTTCATTTCTCCTTCCAGAGAACTTCAAACAAAGCCACGTCCTCTGAGTGTGGATTTTTACTATGGAGGCTTTATGAAACATAAACGCTTTATTGATTTGAGTATCAGTATAGAGTCTGCCCTTCCCAGTGATCCACCCATGATGATTCCCGAGATAGATTATGTGGATCACACCGAGGGGGCGGAGCAGATGAAGGATTTCTTCCCGGGTCTGAAAAAAGAACAGCTACCCGGAGGGTTGGGCTGGGCTATCGAGTTTCTGAAGCTGACCACCCACAGCGGGACTCACCTGGATGCGCCGTATCACTATCACCCTACGATGGATCGGGGTAAGAAAGCAATGACGATTGATGAAATCCCTCTTGAATGGTGCTTCAGTGACGGTGTGGTTTTGGATTTCCGTCACAAGGGAGACGGAGAGCGAATTACCGTAGATGATTTAAAGAAAGAGCTTGAACGGATTGAGTACGAAATCAAACCCATGGATATAGTCCTCATTCAGACCGGGGCAGATGAAGCATGGGGGACGGCTGAATATCTGGTTAAAGGTGCCGGGATGGATCGGAAAAGCACCCTTTATCTTCTGGACAAGGGTGTAAAGGTTGTAGGAATTGATGCCTGGAGCTGGGACCGTCCTCTTCCTTATCTGGCTGAAGAGTTTGAAAAAACTGGTAATCCAAAGGTGATCTGGGAGGCCCATTTTGCCGGAATCGAGATGTGTTATTGCCATATGGAGAAAATGGCCAATCTCTCGGCTATTGGTAGATCTTGCGGGTTCATAGTCTGCTGTTTTCCAGTCAGGATCAAGAAAGCCGGTGCAGGCTGGGTTCGTCCTGTGGCTATTGTGGACGAGGATTGAATATTTGGGAGGGTCAAATTCATGCGGAAGTTCTTTGAGCCGGAATCGGTGGTTATGGTCGGGGCTCCCCGAAAGACGGGGATGGGTGCATTTAACAATGTGGAGTGCATGGTGCGATACGGGTATAAGGGCCGTATCTATCCGATAAACCCAAATGCTACGGAAATATGCGGTTTCAAGGCTTATCCTTCGGTTTCGGAGGTGCCGGAGACGGCGGATCTGGCGGTGATCTCTGTGGGAAGAGATCGAGTAATACAAATGTTCGAGCAATGTGTGCGGGCCGGCATCCGGCGGGTGATTATTATCAGCCAGGGTTTTGGTGATGCCGACCAGCGCGGTCTGGAGCTTCAGGAACAGCTCGTCAAACTGGCCCGGGAAAACGGGGTGCGTGTACTGGGGCCGAATACGATGGGGATACTCAACAACTTTCAGCATTTTACCACCGGTTTTATCGATCTCCCGATCCCAGAAAAGGTTTCATCCGTTTCTGTAATTGCCCAGACCGGTGTAATCCAAGTCGCTTCCCCGAACTTCACTTATCAGAATTGGGGAAAGGCCATCGATATTGGTAACGGCTGCGATGTCGATTTTATCGACGCACTGGAGTTTTTTGCCGATGATCCTGAGACCAGGGTGATTGTCATGCACATGGAAGGGATGAAGCGCGGTCGGGAGTTTCTGGAAATCGCATCCGGAATTACTTTGCGAAAGCCTGTTATTGCCTTCAAAACCGGCCGCAGTACAGCGGGCGCCGAAGCGGCGGTTTCCCACACCGGTTCCCTCGTCGGTGAAGACGATGTGTTTGACGCGGCCTTTAACCGGGCGGGGATCATTCGCGTGAAAAGCGCATCAGAGCTGAAGGACGCCATTCGGGCACTGCTCCTCCTGCGAGAAATGGAAGGGCCAAGGCTGGGGGTTCTGACGCCCACCGGTGCCGGTGGTATCATGTCTGCCGATGCCTGTGAAGATTTTGGATTGGAGTTGGCAAAGCTTCCCCCCGGTTTGTCGGAAGAGCTGAAGAAAGGGGTTCCTGCGTGGATACATGTAGCTAACCCTATTGATATCTGGCCGGTGGGTATGATCGGGGGCAACATCCGGGAAGTTTATACCAAGGCCATGGTTGGTTTATTAAAATCACCGGAGGTGGATGGAGTTCTGGTGGTTATTCCCGTTCCGAGTTCCCCGCTGCATGCCAATTTCGGTATAGAAGAGGCGATGATAGAGGCACGGCGGGAGGCAGGTAACCGCAAGCCGATCGCTGTGTGGGTTTACATGGATGACATAGCCTCCGCCACGAAGCGACATGAATCTATCGAGGGAGTAGCTTGCTTTGATTCCATTGAGCAGGCTGTGCAGGGACTTTCTTTTTGTTATCGTTACCACCAGATACGGCGGCGGAATGTTCCTTCTCAGAAAAGTTTTTCCGTTGACCGGCAGTGCCTGAAGCCTTTGCTCAAGAAGGGCAGAGAAGAAAAAGTTCTTCTGGGAGAAGACGCCCTCAAATTGCTGGCCGTTTTTGGTATTCCCGTGGTCAGAGGTGTCATTGCCCGCGGTTGGGAAGAGTTGGAGGCGGCCGCGGCGAATCTTGACTATCCGCTGGTTTTGAAATTAGCCGGTTCGGCCTTCCTTCACAAGAGCGAATGGGGCGGGGTGATGACGGGAATCGAGAGTCTGGATGAACTCCGCAGCGCCTTTCATGAGATGACGGAAAGCGTGCGTCTCCGCGACCCCGGTATCGAGATCGAGGCTTTCCAGTTACAGGAGCAGGCGGAAGGTAAGGAGCTGTTGCTCGGCTTGAAACGGGACCCGCAATTTGGCCAGGTAATCGCCTGCGGTCTGGGCGGGATTTATACCGAGGTGTTCCGGGATGTCAGCCGGGAAATTGTTCCCGTTGATCGATCACAGGCTGAAAAGATGCTCAAGTCATTGAAGATGTATCCCTTGCTGGCGGGTGTTCGGGGTGAGGAAGGGGTAAAAATGGAGGCGCTTCTCGATGCTCTGGAGAGGCTTTCTTTTCTGGCTACCGAAATTCCGGATATTGCGGAGCTGGACATAAATCCCTTGATGGTGGCGGGAGATGGCTGCAGGGCGGTGGATGCCCGAATTTTGTGGTAAGGATTAGAAGAGGCTCTCCCAAAAACTATTACTGTAGCGCAAGGTTTTGGCCTTGCCATTACTTGTGCAGGGCTGAAGCCCTGCGCTACGTTTTGCGAGAGGCCTGGGATTGAGAAGATATGACCGAAAGCTATTTGAGATATTTGGAAAGCAGGCCGCTCTATGTTGCTGGCGGGGCAATCAGAGATCGAATCTTGAAGAGATATTCCCCCGACATCGACATTGTGGTTCCCTCCGATGCGCACGAAGTGGCACGGGATTTTGCAGGGAAAAGCGGTGGAACCTATATCCTGCTCGATGATGAACTTCATCAGAAGACGGAACGTGTTGTTGTCAAGTCGGATGAAGGAATTCTTATATTCGATTTTGCAAAAATGCAGGGTACATCCATTGAGGAAGACCTCAGGGAGAGAGATTTCACCATCAATTCCATGGCGCTCCCGCTTATGGATTATCTGGAAGGCCGTTTCGATTTATTGATTGACCCCTTTGGAGGTCGGGATGACATCCGTGAAAAAAAGATAGTGGCCATAACCGATAAATCCTTCAAGAATGATCCGCTCCGAATGATTCGGGCATTCCGTTTTGCCGCACAGCTTGGTTTTGAGATAGATCAGAAAACACGGGAAGGTATTGTCCGGAATCGAGGCAGCTTAAAAGGTGTTTCATGGGAGAGGATCAGGGATGAGTTCTTCAATATCCTTTCCGTGAGCCACTGCACCCAATTTGTTGTTGATATGGATAATTTTGGGCTCCTCGAGGAGATTCTCCCGGAGATTCTGTTCATGAAAGGGGTGCGTCAGGACGGTTATCACCACCTTGATGTCTGGGGGCATACACTTCTCACCCTTGAAGACATTGAGATCGTGATGAGAAATCCTGATAATTATTTCGGGGAATATGCACCCAATCTCAAAGAATATCTTGATTCCGGATTTGTTTCTGGGAGGAGCAGGGAAGGCATCATAAAACTGGCGACGCTCCTTCACGATTCAGGGAAACCTGAGACCAGAAGCGAGGACACTGACGGCCGCACAAGATTCCTGGGACATGAGGATGCCGGCAAAAAGATAGCGGAAGAGATTGCCCGGCGGCTGAAATTGAGCAACAGAGAAATCGATTTCGTGAAAGATCTGGTCGGGAATCATATGTATCTGCTCAATCTTTTTTTATTAAAATCACTTTCCCCAAAGGGCGTTTTCCGCTTTTTCAGAAAACATCCAGAAGAATTCTGGGCTTATTTTATACTGTTTCTCGCAGATTCCATGGCAACACTCGGCCCGGATGTGCCGGGGGACAGGATGCCCAAGGTTAAAAGGATGACGGAAGAAATGTTAGATCTATATTATCAGGAGATCAAACCACGTACCGAAGCTCCGCGTTTGATTACGGGAAGAGATCTGGTTGACAGGTTTGGTCTTTCACCCGGCCCCTTTTTAGGAAGAATACTCGAAAAAGTTGAAGAGGCTCAGATAGAGGGGGAGATAAGAGACAAAGAGGAAGCCGTCAGATACGCAGAAAAAATTATTAGTAACGACAGATCATCCAGATTAAATTAAGGAAAAATCTTTCCCGGATTCATAATTTCGTGAGGGTCAAAAAGCCGCTTTATTCTACGCATGACCTCGAGGCTTTTTCCGTGCTCCAGGTCCATGAACACCCTTTTCCCAATACCTACTCCATGTTCTCCTGTACAGGTACCTTCAAATTCCAGAGCCTTCTGAATGATCTTCTGATTGGCCTCTTTGACACGAGCCCATCGATTTTCATCCTGTGGATTGTCCATGATCGCGACATGGATATTGCCATCTCCGGCGTGACCAAAAACATAAGCAGTAAGATTCTGAACTGCTTCCTTGATGAAGGTTACCATGTCACTGTAGCGGGAAAGAGGCACTGCTACATCCATGATTAGAAGCAGCAACCCCGGATGGCTTCTTTTTATGGACTCGACGACAAGATGACGAATTTCCCAGAGTCGATTTCGTTCTTCCGGGCCAATGCCTTTGTCCAAAAGAGAGCAATTATTATTCTGACAAATAGATTCCACAAAGGCCATTTCTTCTTCAAGTCCACGTTTACTGTATCCATGGAATTCCATGAGCAAGGTGGGCATTTCTTTCATGGCAAGACCACGATCACGGTTTAAAACCTTTACCACCTCAGCGTCGAGAAACTCCATAGCAGAGGGTGTAAGACCAGAGGACATGATGTGAAAGACCGTGATGGTGGCGTCTTTAACTGTGGGAAAGGTTGCCAGCACAGCCATAACACTGGCTGGAAGCCCTACAAGTTTCAGTGTAGCCTCAGTTATAATTCCCAGAGTTCCCTCCGAACCGGTAAAAAGATGGCAGAGAGCATAGCCCGAAGAACTCTTTCTTGCCCTTGTGCCGATTTCGAAGACATTTCCATCAGATAAAACCACCACAAGCCTCAGGATGCAGTCTCTCGTAGCTCCATATTTTACAGTACGAATACCGCTGGCGTTGTTGGCTATCATGCCTCCTATAGTTGCCGAGGCCCCTGGATCGGGAGGAAAGAACAGTCCGTATCGACCCAATTTTTTATTCAATTCTTTATAGATTACCCCCGGCTGTACATCCACTTGAAAGTCTTCCTGGCGTATGTCGAGGATTTTGTCCATCTCTTGAAAATCCAGTACGATACCCCTTTCCACCGGTACGGGGTTTCCTTCAAGGCTGCTCCCCGCACCCCAAGGGGTTACAGGGATTTTTTTCTCAAAGGCCCATTTCATTATCTTACTCACCTCATCCGTACTGTGGGGCCACATCACCACATCGGGTAAAGAAGGGGTGTGAAAGGATTCGTCGTGAGAATGCAGTTCACGGTTGGAAGTTCCCTGGGAAACCCGTTCCTTTCCAACTAACTTTTCGAGATGTTCAATATCGGCCTGGCGTATACGGGGGTTTAGCTCCATATATTTAACCTCTTTTTCATCTAAAATTATTTAACCGGTCAATCATAAACGACTTTTAACAAATCCACAATTTTTTCATCGCGCCATCTGGCAACTTCACCAAAACTTCTATTGCCCATTGACTTTTCAACACCTTCTACCAGTATCTTTTTGGATTCGTCTGAAATTTCGTGCCAGGTTGCCATTTCTTTCCAGTAGGTTCCAAATGCCTTGCCGATATGGTCAATAAAATATCCGTAACCTCCCTCTCCTCCGCCTAAATGGTAAATCAGATGTTGACCCATGAGTGCCCATCGGATACCAGGACCGGCATAAAGGGCCTTGTCCACATCCTCAACACTGGCTACTTCCTTGACTACAAGATCGATGGCCTCTCTCCACAGAGCTGCTGCCAAACGATTTGCGATATGTCCCGGTGTTTCCTTTTTCAATACCACGGGGATCTTCCCCAGACGTTCAAAGAACAATTTCATGTCATTAACTATTTGAAGGTCTGTTTGTTTGCCTGGTACAAGCTCAACCAACGGTATCAGGTGTGGTGGATTAAAGGGATGAGCAATAAGACAGCGTTTAGGGTTTTTAGTTGCTTTTTGAATTTCAGACATAAGTAACCCGGAAGAACTACTAACAAGGATTGTTTTCGGTGAGGCCAAGGTATCCAGTTCTGCGAACACTTTTTTTTTGGCTTCGTAATTCTCTTCTGTTGATTCTTGTATATAATCTGCATCTTCTGCCATTTGTGCAATATTTTCCACCGAACGGACATTTTTCTTCAAGTTGTCAACCATTGATTCTTCGACCAATTCATATCCCACGAGCGCATCCAGATTTTCCTTGGCCTTCTGAACACCTCTATCGAGGAATACTTTGTCTATATCGTACATTTTAACTTTCAGTCCCTTGCTTGCAAAGAAAGTTGCCCAACTTGCTCCGATAGTGCCGGTTCCAAGTATTCCTATATTTTTTATCTTTTTACTTTCAATCATTTGCCTCCTCCTCGAGCATTTTTACATTATGAAGTATTTGGGGGGCGCGAAAAAAGGGATGTCTATATCCATCCCTTTTTGTCGTTTTTTCTGTTTCAGAAAACAGCTCAATATCTTATATGAAAAAGCTTGTATTACTCAGGTATGACCGGCGTATTTCCCCCCTTACCCCGCTTGGCAAGCGGGGTAAGGGGATAACCTTCACACGATCGAGGAGCTCCTCTACTTTTTCTTCCTGAAGGCGCGAATTTCTGCTTCCGAACGCCACGAATCAGAGCCTTTGATCACAATCAGGTCTTTATAGACAGGGAAGGGATATTGAGGATTCTTACCAACCATACCGATATAAGAAGAACAGTTAAGCTGATTGTCGATTTTCCGGAAGTGGAGCCGGCCGCGGGTAGTGTCAATAGCCAGTCCGGCCATGGCATCTTTAACCTTTTCGCTGTCTATGACGCCGGCCTTATCTATTCCCTGCTTCAGGGCATATACCGCGTCATATTCCATCACAGCCCAGTCGCTTGGGTATCGGTTATACCTGGCCTTAAAATTATCTACAAAATTGGCCATCCGTGGGACATCTATATGAGCAAAAAAAGGCGCCCGGCACAGACCAACCACGCCACGGGGAAGATTATCGCCCTGTGCCATCAGTTCCGAAACGCTGATCAGAGAGCCCTGATAGGATATTAGCTCAAAGAATCCAAAGGTTTTTGCCTGATTTAGCCATAGCTCATTGTCCCTGGACGCCAATGATCCAAAAACGAAGTCAGGCTTCTGATCCAGTATTTTCTTGATGTAGGGATAAAATTCGGTTTCCCCAAGGGTGGGCCAGAATTCTTTCTTTAATTTCAACCAGGGGGCTATATGTTTCAATACCTCGACAAAATTCTTTTGTGTAGAATACCCCCATTCATAGTCTGATGCAAAGGTTACATACTGCTTCCATTCCTTCTTCCTGGCCTGTTCGGCCACCCCCAGCGCCGCGGCCTTGGCCTGCATGTAGCTATTAGGGACTACCGAGAAAGTGTAAGGGCTGAAATCCTTTTTTGTGATGTTTTCCGAGTTGCTTATGGCGGCGATATGAAGCACCTTGTATGTTTTAGCCACGGGCTTGATGGCTATGGCGCACGCGCTGGAGTAAGTTCCAAGGATGCAGCGTACCTTATCATCCAGGATCAGCTCTCTGGCCTTGCGCTTGGCCGCATCCGGGTTGGTAAGCGTGTCCCGTATGAAAAGCTTGATAGGATGTTTTCCCAGGAACCCCCCCTGGGCGTTGATTTCACCAACGGCCAACTTTATAGCATCTACACCGTCTTTGCTGTAAAGAGCTCCAGGTCCTGAGAGCCCCAGGGCAACGCCGAGGTGATAAGGCTTTGCTGCAAAAGCGAATTCACCGGTCGCAACTCCTCCAAACAAGACAAACGCAAGAAAGATGATAATTATCTTAGAGCCCTTGACTTTCATTAAACAACCTCCTTTCATGAACAATGAGGATAGACTTTTTATATTATGTATTTTCGTAAAGTTTATTCAATAATCAGATTGGGCAACCACATAATAGCCTCCGGGAAAAATGCGCATATCGCAAGACCTATAACCATCAGTATAACAAACGGGATAATTCCCTTATATACATCTCTGATATCAATTCTGTCAGGATCAACTCCTTTGATGTAGAAGAGGGCGTATCCGAAGGGTGGTGTCAGGAACGATGCCTGGAGATTAACCGCCATCATAATTACAAACCAGATCGGGTCAAAGCCGAGCTGTTTGGCGATGGGTAGAAATAGAGGAAAGCAAATCAGAACGATGCCTATCCAGTCAATAAACATTCCCAAAAGAAATACAACCGCCATCATAACCCAGAAGGTTCCCCATTTGCCCATCCCAAGCCCCAGGACAAAGTTTGTTACTACATCTCCGCCACCAACACCAAGAAATACACCGGTAAAGCAGGTGGCGCCACACAGGATCATGATTACCATTGTGTTTGTCTTTGCTGTTTGAATAACAGCTTCATACAAGCCTCGCCAGGTGAACTTCCGGTAAGCAAGTACCATCAGGAATGCGAGAAAAGCGCCTACGCCGGAAGCCTCAGTCGGGGTGGCTATGCCGAAGAAAATGGAGCCTAAAACACCGAGTATAAGAATCATGGGAGGAACAAGAGATTTTGCAACCATCCAGGCAACCTGTGCATTAGTTACTTGCGCCCGCTCCTCTCTGCTTATTGGCGGTCCAAGTTCAGGCTTCAGATGACATTTTATTGCCACGTATCCCATATAAAGAACGGAAAGGAGAAGCCCGGGGAATATCGCTCCTGCAAATAGTTTTCCTACTGAAAGTGATGCCTGGCTTGCCATGACAACCAGCATTATGCTGGGAGGGATCAGTATGCCGAGTGTTCCCCCGGCACAGATTGAACCATAGGTTAGTTTTTCATCGTATCCGTACTTTTTCATCATCGGTATGGCCAAGAGTCCCATAGTAACAACGGACGCTCCAATAATACCGGTACAGGCGGCAAAAACCGTCGAAACCGCAATGACCGCTAATGCGATTCCACCTTTTGTTTGACCCATCAGATAGCGCAGTGCTTCAAAGAGATCTTCGGCGACACCCGACCGATCTAAAAGTTGAGCCATAAAAATAAACAGAGGGATGGCAAGAAGGACATAATTGTCCATAGTACCCCAGATCCTGCTCATAAACATATAAAATATCGATGGACCCCAACCGATCAATCCGAATATCACAGCCAGACCGCCCAGAACGAACGCGAGAGGATGACCCATAAACAATCCTATCAGAAGACCCGAAAACATTAGAACTGTAATTAGCTCAGGGCTTAAATCAATCATAGCTCAACCCCCTTGATTATATATATTCTTTTGATAAATTCCGATATTCCCTGTAACAGCAGCAGGAGAAACGCTATAATTATTACCGTTTTTATTGGATAAATAGGCGGCGCGAATACACTCCAAGTTGTCTCTTGCATTGCCCATGATCTCGCCGCGAAGCTATAACCCTGCCAGACGCATACAATACAAAACGGGAAAAAGAACAACGCGTAACCTATCATGTCCAATATTGCCTTTTTCTTTTTTGAAAGCGACATTGTGAAGACATCTACAGATACATGTGATCCGTACAATAACCCAAAACCGGCGACAATCATAAAATGAAGGCCGTATAATTGTTTCAGCACCTCGAAACTCCATATTGTTGGCGAACCGAAGAATCTGCGTAGCACTACTTCCATAACTGTGAGCAGCACAAGCGGAACTACAACCCAGGCAAAGATTCTTCCCGTCCACTCGTTAATCGTGTCACACATCTTTGAAACTTTTTTAGCAAAATTCATTGTTAAACACCTCCCGCGTGTACCGTTTACTCAACATGTGCAGGTTAAATGATGTAAATGTTTGCTGGTATCTTTCATGAAAGTGGAGGTCTCGCTACGGGAGTATCGCATTTCCCTTACAAGGACCTCCACAAAAAGGTTGATCACACTTCGATAATTTTACTGATCAAGATTCGGATATTCATCCGGGTTAAATCCAAAGTTAAAGGGATCTTCCATAGCACGCCATTTTGAGAAATCCTTCTTGAATTTCATTTGAGATTTCATTGACTTTTTAAAGAGCGGGTTGTTTTTGGCTGTTTTTTCAGTATGCGCGTTTACTAATTTCAGGATCCTGTCCAGAACTGCGTCGTCATACCTGTTAATCTTAATTCCCTTGTCAATGAATTTCTGGGTGTATTCAATAACATCAAAATACTGTTTGCAGAAGAACTCCATTGAGGCAGCCTTGGCGGCATATTTAATGTCCTCTTGTAGATCTTTGTCCAACGCATCCCAGGCTTTTTTGTTGATCATTACGCCCATGACGGATGCGGGTTGATGCCATCCCGGGACAGCCCAGTATTTTGTTACTTCTCCGAAACCCATGCCCCAATCGCAGGACGGACTACAGAATTCAGCAGCGTCGACTACGCCTTTCTGCAGGGCTTGATAAATCTCCTGCCCTGATATAGCTACCTGTGCGGCTCCAAGATCTTTTAGAATCTTTCCCTGGGTCTTGCCGGACATTCTTACTTTCATGCCTTTGAGGTCTTCCAGTGACTTTACCGGTTTATTGCTCCGGATTCCGCATTCCATTGGGGTAACACCTGTTACGAGATACATCATTCCAAATTTCCCGTAAGCTTCTTCGTAAATCTTGTTACCGCCACCATTGTAGTACCACACAAGATAATCAACAGGGGTCAAACCCATGGGATAAGAACCGAGCGTGTCAAACACAGCATCTTTGCCCGCCCAGTAATTGGGCCAATCACCAGAGGCTTGAATTGTTCCCTTACTTACCGCGTCAAAAACCTCGTATGATGGCATAAGAGTTCCGCCCGTAAAAAATTTAATCTGGAGGCGACCCTTGCAAATCTGGTTGACAGCTTTAACAAAGGCATAATCCGCCTGGATCAAATCAATTGAAGGTGGCCACGTGGAAGTCATCTTCCACTTAATGACCTTTTTTTTGGCAATTGCGGGTGATGTGCCCACAACCAAACAAGAAGCCAACACTAACGCCAATGACAATAACAAAAATCTTTTCTTCATCTTAACTTCCTCCTTTAGTTAAATGTTTGCTAATAATTTACCAACACTCCACACAACCAATTTAAAACTGTCTTTTCCGATTAAGGGAAAGAATTCATCACCAAAAACTTCTGCTGCAGATACTGAAACTTAATAAGTCTTTACGACTCCACCATCAAACAACAGGTCTCCTCCAATCAGATACTTGCCGTGATGTGAAAAACCGAAGACAAAAAGATTCGCAACTTCAACAGGTGACATCATTTCCTTGATCCTTGATTTACCGAGCATTATATCTCTGACTACTTCTTCTTGTGATATGCCCCTTTGTTCCGCCTGGTCAGGTATCTGTTTCAGCGCCATAGGCGTTTTGATGAAACCTACACTAACGGTGAACGACCTGACCTTTCCCCCGCCCTCGGCTGCTATAGATTGCGTAAGTCCACGCAGTCCGAATTTGGTAATATTGTATACAGGTTTATTCAGAGTTGCTATGTGAGCATGGACAGAGGCCATATTTCCGATGGCACCGACCCCGTCTCTGCTCCCCCTGATGTGAGGAATGACTAACTTTGACAGATAGAATGGGGCCCTTAACATAACCGATTGCATGAAATCATACATCTTCATGGGGAAATTTTCTACGGGATCGATATGCTGCAATCCCGCGATATTGGCCAGAAATTTAATGTTCCCCATTTTGGCGGCTTCATCGACGCAATTTCTCATTTGTTCATCATCAGTAAGGTCTGTCTTAACAAAGAGCGCCTCACCACCCGTGTTTTTCGCCATTTTAACCGTTGCGTTGCCCCCATTCTCATCTATATCAACACAAACCACTCCAATTTTATTGGCTGCAATAGCAACAGCGGTTGCTCTTCCGATACCGCTGGCGGCTCCTGTTACGATACAAACGTTTTCCGAATTAAAATACTCATCATCCACAACCAAAATTTCCGATTTCTGAATCTCAGGTTCCTGAATATCAATTTTACCAGCTGCCATGCTTGCCTCCCTTTAGTAACGATCCAAGATTTGGTGTAGAAACCAGCTTTGGTCTTTTTACTAAGCGAATACTATGCCATCATGATTGATACATATGTAACTTGCTGTATTCAGAACTGATTTTGGCTGAATGGGTATTACATGGACATGCTAAGAAGTGTAGCCATTGATCTACAATTATGGGCCGATATGAAAAATGTTGGCTGATTACGGAAGGATAAGAGAGTGTAGTTTGTTTGCTATATGTAGAATATTGTCTACAATATTTTATGACAGGGTCAAAGGAAGGTTATATTTTTTCATTTTTTTGTATAGGGCAGTCCTGTGTATTCCCAGAACCTTGGCTGCCTTATTTTTATTGTTGTTGGATATACGAAGTGTTTGGAGTAAGGCCTCTTTTTCGGACTCTTCTATAATTGTTTTTAGTAATGTGGCCTGTGTTTTGGCGGATTTTTCCTTCAAACTGAGGAAAATCGGGAGGTGTTCAATCTGAACCGTGTCTTCTATCCTATTGATAGAACATAAAATTCTTTCTAAAATATTGGATAACTCTCGAACATTTCCAGGCCAGTCGTAATTTTTAAGTATTTTAGTTGCATCGGGAGAAAATTTTCTTATATTCGTTCCACAATCTTTGTTCAGTTTCCTGATAAGATGCTTAGCAGTGGCCGCAATGTCCTCTTTTCTTTTTCTGAGAGGTGGAATGTGTAACGGGATTACATTCAATCGATAATATAAATCTTTCCTGAAATTTCCATTTTTAATGCATTCTTCCAAATTCTTATGAGTGGCAGCAATCAACCGGAAATTACATTTGATTACACGGGTCCCTCCTAATCTTTCCACTTCTTTTTCTTCAAGAACGCGAAGCAGTTTGGGTTGCATTTCCAGAGGTAGTTCGCTTATCTCGTCAAGAAATATAGAGCCTTGGTGGGCCAACTCAAACTTTCCAGGTTTGCTTTTGCTGCCAGCCCCTGTAAAAGCCCCGGGTTCATAGCCGAAAAGTTCCGCTTCCAGAAGGTCCTTGGGAATAGCGGCGCAATTCAAACGAATGAAAGGGAGTGCTCGCCGTTCACTTGCACCATGTACGGCGTGGGCGAAGAGCTCTTTCCCCGTGCCGCTTTCCCCCGTTATAAGGACAGGGGCATTGACCTTGGCCGCTTTAAGGGCATGTTTTTTCAATTCGATCATGCTCTGACTTTTTCCCACGATACTTTCGAAGTTGTATTTTGCTGATCTTAAGTTCTGGAGTTCTTTTTCATAGAATTTCACCTTCGATTCCAGAAAATCAAGTTTTTCTGCCAGAGTTGATACATCTTTGACATTCTCAAACATAACCTGCCCAAAGACAGCTTCCAGTTTTCCATCGACCCGGATCGGGATCCGCTGGACCACCATATCATGCCCCAAGATTCGTTGAGGAAGATTTATTTCCGCGATACTTGTTTTGGCTACAATATGCATCCTTGAATTTTTGACCGCTTCGGTACAGTGTTTACCTATTTGAGCTTTGGGATCTATCCTCAGAAATTTCCCATAGGTTTCACTGAAGAAAATAACATAACCTTCTGGATCTGTTATTATTACTCCACGTAGCATGTTATTGAGAACGGCTTCATACAGACGGACTTTTTCCTGAAGATTATTGACATCATCGTTGTTCATAATAATTTCCTGCTTTTCATTTACCTGTGACGAAAAATATGGTGTTCTGCTCCTTGACTCGGAATTTCAAGTTTTTATCATAACCTATCACAAAATGTCCAGAAAGAACCTTGGAGTTAATTGTGGAGGGGAAGATAAAAGACAGAGGAGAAGCCATTAAATTCGCAGAAAAAATTATTCGTAGCGATATAGGGTAGGTCTACCTTCGGGCGATTTCAGTGTGGGGCTTTTGAACATGAAAGTGGGTTAAAGTTAGTTGAAATTCGAGGTAGCGGTTCCTAAAATAGCTGCAATTTTAAATCGCTAAAAGCAATTTGATATTACTTAACAGCGTTCGCAATGGTAATGGTCTCGTAAAAAGTCGGAATATACACAATTTTGTCATTCCCGTGAAAACGGGAATCCAGTCTTTTCAAGTGCTTAGCTGTTTATGGATTACCGCCTACGTGGGAATGACAGACTTTTTACGATTGTATCAATGGTAATACAAATATTTTTTAAAAGACTCGATAAAGAAACATGAGGTAGCTGCCTTATGTGACAAGGGACCGCTACCTCAAATTTCAACTAAAAAACGGTTTGACTCGAAACCGGCAGGGGACCTTTGAATTTCAGGTTTTCTTCTGGTAATAAAAAATCTTTTTCATACTATTGCGCAATTCTTCTCGCAGATCTGGATGAGCGATATTTATTAGCGCCTCTGCCCTCTGCCTTCTCGATTTATATCTTAAGTTTGCTACTCCGTACTCTGTCATAACATAATGTGCATAAGTCCTGGGAACGGTAATGGGTGTACCAGGGGGCAGTTCTGGAACGATAGATGATATGAGGGTTCCGTCCTTTAACGTTCTTGCCGCATACATCAAGGTGATTCCCCTACCACCCTTTGAATGAAATGCCCCTATCTGAAAATCTAACTGCCCTCCTGTACCGCTAATCTGTCGGTGTCCTAATCCTTCAGAAGTAATCTGTCCGCTTAAATCTATCATCAAGGCCATATTCATAGCCACCATGTTGGGATGCTGAGCAACAAGCATAGGGCTATTGGTATAAGCAGCTGGATGAAATTGACATTGGGGATTATGGTTCACATAATCATACATGCTCTTATCGCCTATACAGAATGTGGCGATCGTTTCTCCTTTATGAAATGGTTTTCTTTCATTAGTGATGATACCATTTTCCACCAATTGAGGAAGCCCAATAGGGAACATTTCAGTATGTATACCAATGTCATGCTTCCCCTCCATTCCAGCGATAACAGCTTCAGGAATAGCACCAATTCCCATCTGGACGGTGTCTCCATCATTGATTAGTTCCAGTACATATTCGCCAACCTTCTTTTCTTTTTCTCCTGGCTCCGCCCTGGTAACTTCTGGCACAGGTGCTGAACTTTCTACAAAAAAATCAAATTCAGAAACATGAAGCCAGTTATCACCATAAACAACCGGCTGTTGATCATTAACCTCACCAATAGTGACACGTTGTTTACCCGATGCTCTCCCTTGGCGGATGGCTTCCATGGTATAAAAATTCGTCAGGCCGAGATTACACCAACCCTGTTCATTTGGTGGTATAACCTGAGTTATGAAAACATCCGACCATTTGCCATATCTATCTCCTAAGTCGTGGCTTTGCTCGATATAATAATCAGGAAAACGAGCTTCTAATATCTTTCTACTCAAGGACATACCAAAACTTGGATGATAATTGATATGGCCATCCATGTTCAGCATGAAGTCAAGATCGTACAGTTTAGATGGACGCACCGGCACGGAATCAGAGATTGTTACATTTTTCAACTCTTCCCAACGATCCAAAATGGCATGAAACATATCCGGTGAACAGGCACCGATTGCGAGCTCGATCCCCACAAAATCACCAGATTTTACCTGTTTCGCGGCCTCTTCAAACGATACCACTTTTCTTTTATACTCTTCTTTCCAGTGCATACTCTTCCCTCCTTTTCTTGTGTGACTAATACTAAACCGAAAAAGCCTACATCTGATTTCGGCTTTATTAATTCCTCTTCCTGACTCGTGAGTCACTCTCAGGAGTTCCTTGTTTTGTGTATTTTATATGGGGAAAAAAGCGAGAAGGCAATATTAAAAAGTTTATAGTTAATATTAAGAAAATGTTAATTTCAGATGAGGGATAACAAGTAGGAACGGAGGTTATTCTTTTTCGAAAGGCTTAGTTTTTGCCTGATATGATAACGGTATACATTGACCGCACTATCGGAAACATTCAAAAGTTCCGCAATTTCTTTAGTGGTTCTCCCTTCCTTTATGAGATTGGCGACCTGTACTTCTCTATTGGTAAAATCCAAATATTTGACAGACAACTTCTGGGCAAAGGGGGATATGATGTCTTTCAGATTTGATTCAAGCACGTTGACATAGGAGATGCCCTTCGGATCTGTATGGTACCTCAATCTCTCAACGTATGGCAGAATGAGCGATTTAACGTTTGATAGTATTTTTTCTTCAAGCTCATTTCGATCCTCATCTCTTTGTTTTAACAAAACCCTCAAAGCCGTGTTCAAATCTTCAAGTTCTTGTGTCTTGACCGAGAGATCTTCTTCTCTTTTTCGCAAGGCTTCTTCCGCTTGTTTGCGTTCAGTTATGTCCCGAATAGACTCAATGGCGCCTATGATGTTTCCTTTACTGTCATAAAGGGGACTCGCCTTTCCCCAGAGGAAGGCCCTTCTTCCCTTCAGACAGGGAACCCATATCTCCACAATCAGGAGATCCTTCTGCCTTTCAAGAATAGAATAGTAGCTCCGCTCAATTTTTTTGTTCGGTTTAAGCACCAGATCAATCATAATGGGCCTTCGTTTGCCATAAAACGGCAGGCCATATTCATAGTTTCCCTTTCCCAGCATAGCTTCCGCCCTGACCCCCGTCATTTCCTCAATGGCCCGGTTCCAGGCAATGACCTTTCCCTCCGCATCGATGACAAGGGTCGCGTCGGGGAGGAAATCAATTATGTCGGCCAGACGACTCTCCGATTCCCGAAGCGCTTCTTCCGCCTGTTTGTGTTCGGTTATGTCCATTTTTGTTGTCATGCTGAATTCCTCCGATGATAAAAATATCGTTGGGATATTCGTATTGCAAGTGTATGATTGCCCCCCCCTCTGAGAGAACGACGAGATGATATAATTCCACTCGCCCGTCATTTGCAGAAACAGATTGTCCAGGATTCAGGCTTATCCAAAACGATGCAGAGGAAGAAGCTATTCGCTATACCCTGGAGTCAACCAACTATAATAAAGCCCAAGCCGCAAGGCTACTGGGAATCCACCGGTCTCTCCTGTACAAAAAGATGAAAAAATATAAAATAGCTCTCAATAAGGATTAAGGTCTCCCTCTCAGAATCCTACTTCTACTATCAATATTGTTATAGCTCCATATATCCATATACTTCCTCCCATTTCTTTTTTATCTCTTCGAAGGGGAGGTCATGGGAGGGCTCATAATATTTCAGATAATCTATGGAAGGTCTCCCCTGAAGGTCGGTCTTATGAAGGATGGCAGGGGTCTTTCCATCGAATTCGACGGTTTTTAGGCCTGTCTTTTCGCACATTTCTTTGTCAAAGGCCGGAGTAGCTGCTATCCACTTTTCATCTATGTAAAATTCACAAAAGCCATGATAGTAGAAGATGTTGGTTTTCATTACCTTCAGGAGTTTTTGCGGGGGATGGTGATTGATTAAGTTGGCAAAGCCGAGGCGTGTTGGTATCTTTGCTGCCCTGCCCAAGGCGGCGAGGAGTATCGCCTTGGTGACGCAGAAACCGAAGCCTTTTTGCATGGTATAACTTGCCTTGTAGCCCTCAATGTCTCGCGGGATATCATAAGGATTATATTTTATGTCATCCCTGACAAAATAGAACAGCCGCACAGCGCTTTCAGTCATATCAGCGGAGCCATTAATCAGGTCGTTCACTTTTTTCTGAATAATTCTTGAATCCGAATCGATCACAAGTGTTGGGGAAAGATAGATATCCAGATCACTCACAGGTATACTCCTGTTTTACAACATAAGATTTGTTGCCTAAAAGCCAAAAGGGATAATGGACAATAACAGCGTTACAGTTATTTCGCAATTGTAAAAGTTCATTACAAAAACACCTGTTTCATTTCTTTAAATATCAAAACGATATATGATTTTGCTTGATAAGTATCTTTGATTGTGCTAAATAACCGCCCGTTATGGATATATTTCTACCTGAATAGATGGCAAGAAGAATTACTAAAAATAATGAGAATAAAGAGAAGGAGGTAATTTACAGTGGATGTTATTGATCAAGGCGTTGGAAGATTATTTACAGATCCCGATGCGGATAACGCAAGAGCACATTTCAAGACGAAGTCTCGAGCACTTACAAACAAATTGATGTCATTGAAAGATGCGGTTGCGAAATTTGTGCATGACGGGGAGTATCTGGCAATTGGTGGCTTCGGTGCCAATAGAACCCCCATAGCCGCGTGCCATGAGATTGTGAGACAGAAAAAGAAAAATATGGCCTTTGCCGGTCACACTTCTACCCATGATTTTCAGGTTCTTGCCGCGGGGAAGGTTTTCGACAAACTGGATATCGCTTACATCGTTGGTCTGGAGGCAAGGGGCTTATCGCCAAATGCGAGAAAATATATGCAGACCGGTGAAGTTGAAGTTTGTGAATGGACAAACTACTGCCTGTCTGCCCGTCTCAAGGCTGCCGCGATGGGTGTTTCATTTGTTCCTATCAGAAACGTCATGGGGACGGATACCTTCAAGTTCAGCGGCGCAATAATTATCGAATGCCCCTTCACAGGGCAAAAGTATGCGGCCATGCCGGCTCTCTGGCCTGATATATCGGTTATTCATGTCCATGAGGCCGATATGTATGGTAACTGCAGGATTCGCGATATAACCGTTTCAGATCTGGATCTGGCAAAGGCATCAAAGCACTTAATCATCACATGTGAGAGACTTATTCCGAATGAAGAAATCCGTAGAGAACCTGTTCTGACGGATATTCCTTTCTTCTGCGTTGACGCGGTGTGTGAAGTGCCTTATGGGGCTTATCCCGGAGTTATGGCTTATGAATATTTTTCCGACGAAGAGCATATCATGGAGTGGATGACGGTAGAAAAAGATCCCGAGGCATTTAAAGAGTTTCTCGATAAAAATATCTACAACGTTGAATCCCACTTTGATTATATCAGACTGCACGGCGGTATGGAAAAAATGCTGGCGCTGCGAGATAAAGAGCTGATGACGACAGCTAATAGCAATAAAGGATAAGAAAGGAGGAAAAATAAGCGATGGCTGATTATAATACAATGGAACTTATGATAGTAACCGGGGCAAGGGAGCTTAAGTCTGGAGCCTCCGTTGCTGTTGGTACCGGTGCCCCCTGTGCGGCAGCAATGCTTGCCCAGAAAACCCACGCCCCCGATTTGCTGATTATATTCGAGGCAGGTGGAATCGATCCACAGCTTCCCGAAATGCCGATTTCCGTCGGTGACTCCAGGACAATCTGGAAGGCATGCCAGGCGACCAGTATGACCGATACCATGGAAATGTTCTGTCGGGGCATGGTTGATTATACGTTTCTGGGTGGCGCGCAGATTGATATGTATGGCAATCTGAATTCAACCCGAATCGGGCCGGATCATCAAAAGCCGAAGGTCCGGTTCCCGGGCAGTGGCGGAGCCAATGATTTTGGTTCTTTCTGCTGGAACATGATGGTAATAACACCCCAGGACAGTAAGCGATTTGCGGAAAAAAATGATTATATCACAACCCCCGGCTATCTGGAAGGGGGCGACTCCAGGGATAAGTCAGGTCTTGCGAAAGGTTCGGGACCTTACAGAGTTATCACTAATATGGCCGTTATGGACTTTGAGCCTAAATCTAAGAGGATGAGAATCAAATCCGTTAATCCCGGTTATTCCGAAAAGGATGTTCGGGATAACTGCGGGTTTGAACTTCTGGCACATAAGAAGATTGGTGAAACTCATCATCCGTCAAAGAAGGAACTCGATGTTTTGAGAGGAGAGGTTGATCCCTACAGGTATGTTATAGGAAGATAGTTGATCAATTTTCTTTCGGTGAACTGTGTAAAAGGCCATGTTCTTTATGAACATGGCCTTTTTTGTGAACTGTTGATTATTTTATGATCACCCTCAGATTATCCTTCTGTGAGACCGTTTTATCTCCCACAGATGTCCCGCAGTGGACGCAACTATAATCATACTTTTCTCCGTCGGAAAGAACCAGGAGAAGTCTTTTTCTTACAGGAACCGCCCTTTTACATTTGGAGCAGT
This sequence comes from Pseudomonadota bacterium, assembly GCA_030596145.1. GTDB lineage: Bacteria > Desulfobacterota > Syntrophia > Syntrophales > JADFWA01 > JADFWA01. The sequence goes on from JAUVKS010000003.1 coordinate 20,778, forward strand.
AAAGCTCCGTTGCATCGAAATCGCTGTAGGCTTCTCTTTTCATGTTTTTCAGTTATCCTCCTCCGGTATCTTTTCCGCGTTTTCCAGCCAGACCGTAGCTTCACTATCACTCGGCGCCCTGTAATCGCCCCTTGGAGAAAGGGAACCACCAGACCCAACCTTGGGACCGTTTGGTATGCAGGAGCGTTTAAACTGGCTGATCTTAAAGAATCTGAAAAGGTATATCTGGAGCCAGTGTTTGATTTCACCGATTGAGTATTCATTTCTCCCGTTTTCCGGCACATCGGGCCAGAGACCCTTTTCTTTATCCCTCCACGCGGAATATGACATAAAGGCAATTTTGGTGGGGAGATATCCGAATCGAGTAATATAGAAATTATTGAAGTCCTGAAGTTCATAGGGACCTATCTCTGTTTCGGTTTTTTGTATGTCTTCGCCGGGGATCAATTCCGGACTGATCTCCGTTTCGAGGATATCAAGTAGGATATGCGACGTATCCTGATTGAATTGAACGGTGTTTGCCACCCACCGAATCAGATATTGTATCATGGTCTTGGGTACGCTGGTGTTCACGTTGTAGTGGGACATATGGTCACCAACACCATAGGTACACCACCCAAGGGCCAGTTCGCTGAGGTCACCGGTTCCCACAACCAGAGCATCTCTCAGATTGGCAATGCGAAATAGATGGGATGCCCGTTCTCCGGCCTGTACGTTCTCGAATGTAATATCATAAAGTTCCTTCCCTTCCGCATAGGGATGGCCGATATCCTTGAACATCTGCATGCAACTGTTTTTAATGTCAATTTCGTTAGACTCTACACCAAGGGCCTTCATTAATCTGATGGCATTGGTGTAAGTTTTATTCGTTGTTGCAAAACCGGGCATTGTATAGGCCTTGACGTTGGATCGTGGCAGATTTAAGAGGTCCGTTGTTCGTGTCGCTACGATTAGCGCCTGCGTGGAATCAAGGCCGCCCGATATCCCGATTACAACATTCTGGGTGTTGGAGGACTTCAATCTTTTTGCCAGACCATGTACCTGGATGTTATATGTTTCATAACAATGCTGATCACGTTTGGCCGGATCTGCAGGGATGTACGGGAATCTGGGATATTCTCTTTCTAACAACAATCGATCGTCAGGAATCTTAACAGAGAAAGAGACTCTACGAAACCCGGTAAGCCTGTCTTTATGCATCCGGGCGTTCTGTCCAAAGCTGGTCAGCCGCATCCTGTCTTGGGCAAGGCGGTCCATATCCAAATCCGCGTAGATAATTTGAGGGTCTTGTGAAAATCGTTTGGACTCTGCTAACAGATTGCCGTTTTCATGGATCATGGCATGGCCATCCCAGGCAAGATCGGTGGTTGATTCTCCCGGGCCGGCTGCTGCGTATAGATATGCCGATACACAGCGTGCCGACTGGTTCGAAGCGAGACTGTGGCGGTATTCCGATTTTCCTATGGTTACATTGGAGGCGGAGAGATTCCCCACGACGGTCGCCCCCGCCATCGCCGCAAAACCGGATGGTGGTATGGGAACCCAGAGGTCTTCGCATATTTCTATAAAGAATTTGAAGTGCTTGACATTCTTCACGTCAAATATAATGTTTGCTCCGAATGGGATGTTCTCCTGTCCGCATAGATCAATCGTTTCAGAGAGCACCTCCTCGGCGGGGCTAAACTGGCGGCCTTCGTAAAATTCCCGGTAATTGGGGAGATAGGATTTGACCGCGACTCCAAGGATATTTCCCCGGTAAAGGACAATCCCGCAGTTAAAGAGAAGGGAGTCGATCTGCAACGGCGCGCCGACAACCATAATCAGATTCAAGTCTCTGGTGACGTCAATGATATATTCAAGAGAGTCCAGCACACTTTGCAGAAGGGCATCCTGGTGGAACAGATCTTCGTTGGAATAGGCCGAAATTCCCAGCTCCGGGAAGAGGGCGAAAATGGAGTCGTTTTCCGCTGCCTCCTTTGCCAGTCTGACCGTGCTTTCGGCGTTGAAAACTGTGTCGGCAACCCTGACCTCCGGTATGCAGACGGCGACTTTTACGAATCCGTGATTGTAAAGATTGAAGAATTGTTTCATGGTTTTTACCTCTATGTTTGATGGTTTCGTAAAAAGTCGAAATCAAACACTTTTGTCATTCCCGCGCAGGCGGGAACCCAGTATTTACAAATAGTTACGTTAGCGCTTAAGGTTAATTTATCTGATCACGTAACTTTTTACGAAATCATCATGTTTTATTCACTCAGGTTCCTTTTTTACCATATAGGAAAATCGGGGGACAACACTAAATTATGCGGACATTGAATTGCCCGCATCGCATAAAGTCGGATTCGATTAATGTGTCATGTCTGCCTGTGGTGTTACGGGCTTAAACGCTTCAAGGCGTACAAAAGCCCTGCTCAGGCTTTTCGAATTATTCCTTGCTGCATGCGCGTCCCAATCTTCCATCACAAAACGGGTTAACCGGCTGTTGTAATCCGGTCCTTGCTTGCTGGTAGCTCCGTGTGGCGGAACCAGATCCGCCCTCAATCGACTTGATCTTGATTTTCTCGCAAGCGATATCAGAAACTCTTTTGGGTCAGGTATACTGTCCGTGTCTTGAGGAATCCGGGTTAAAGGGATTGAAAGGAACCTGACAAATGCTTTTCTGTCAGCCATCACCCACGATTCCACCTCCATTACAGCAATACGAAACATCAGGTTTGGGTTGCGGGGTTGTTTCAACCAGTTCTCTATCTTATCCGGAGGACACTCATTTGCACTGTCCTGATCCGTCAACACGAAAAAGGGAAGTCCCGTGGCAGCCTTGTTAAAGGCATTTATTTTCGATTTCAGATACCCGAATCCACCTTTCCGCAAACACTGTGTTACACGATAATTTTTTGGAGTCTGTTCTATCAGTTTTCTTACCACCACTTCACTGAGAACATCCTCTACCGCAAACGTCAGATAAATTTCTTTCATTCAAACAGCCCCAGTTGCTCCACATTGCCCGGTCTGGTTCGAGGCAACACTGCATCCGCGATCGGCAGGCCCGCATCCAGAAGCGCTCGCGCGTCCTTGACTTTGGTGGCAACTTCTACCCTGGTCCCTTCGCTGTCGGGAGTAAGCAACAACGCTTCGCGACCATCTATTCCCTGGTCTCGTAACAAGTCTTCACTATGAGTGCCGATCAGTACTTGCCTGCGACGTTGCCGCTGCATCCGGTAAATTAGCGGGGCAAGCTGTTCAACAATACCGGCGTTTAGCGACAACTCCGGTTCTTCCAGCAACAGCAGCGAATCTCCTTCCAGCAAAGACCACAGCAGCGCAAGCAGTCGCAAAGTACCATCGGAAAACTGATCCTCCCGCTGCCACCCTGCGTTGGGCCGCCAGTGTGAATACAGAGCCGCAAGATGAGGCCGACCGCTATCTTCATCCCGCTCAAATTGAAGTTGTTTCAATTGCGGCACCGCGATTTTCAGCGCCTTTTCTATTTTTGCCAAACGAGATTTTTGGGTTCGCGGTGGCGATTTCGCAACCCGATCCAGAAAGCCCTGGCCGAATGGATCATCTTCCAACTGTCTGCCTTGAAGCGTATCCGCATGACGCAGCAATTGCGGCACAAGGTGAAGGTAAGTTACAGACTCCAGATAGCGGGCAATATCCCGGAACTGTGCATTGGTGTTTACCTGTTCCAGAAATGTTTGTTTTAATCGTTCGGGATCTTCTTTGTCTTGTGAATCCGGCCGGTCTAACAGTTTTTTGTTACCCTGCGACACACGTTCAAATGACAGGATAGGTTGTCTGTAACCACGTGTCTCCTGTTTCAGTCCTATTGCATAATGCCAAATAGGTTCCTCATCCGGACTGTTTGCCAGGTAGATTTCAACTATTATTTCCGGATCTCGTCTTGCGGCCAGACTTCGAATTTTTGACACACCGCCGCGGCTTTTAACGGCTTTCTGCAAACCGCCGCCTTCGGGTTTTGCAATATCACGCAGAAATCTAAAAACATCCAGGAGGTTTGATTTCCCCGACGCATTTGGGCCAACGACAAACTGACGCTCCCGCAAGTTCACATCTACATGCCTGAAGTTCCTCCAGTTCTTCAAAATCAATCGTGACACAATCATGCTATGCCTCCATTATGCAGAAGAAAGAAGACAACAATATGTATACTGCCCCCAGATTCCCCCTGTCGAAAAGCCCTGTTTTTCAGGACGGTCTAATTATTTCCCAGTGACCACTTCTTTTGCTGCCCGCTCTTTTGAGTACCCCTTTACTTTTTAACTTATTAACATATTCTATCACTGTATTCCTGCTGATGGATAGATTTGTTGCGATATTTTCAAAGGTAATATGAGTATCTGTCTGTATCTGCTTAAAAATTTTATCCTCAAGCCCCGTTAAATAAACATCCTGATCTTCGGTTTTCATGGGGGTTTTTGAGGGGGTTTTTATAGGGGTCTTTATGGGGGTATGGCGCATCTCCACCTTAAAAAAGTCTCCTGTCACCGAAATTCCAGTTATTGGCAATATCCTGGATTTTTGAACGTGTCGTATTGTCAATGGAACAGCCTGTAATTCCGCCATCATCCGCAACTCCTATGATGATTTTATCACCCGATGCATTGGCAAAGGCAACCATTTCTCTGTCGAGACTTTCCCCAACCTGCTTTTTGAACTCAACAAAATAACCCTCGCCTTGTTTGATAAGTTCTTGTAAATCCTTCTTCTTCATTACTGTACCTTTAATCTGTCAGCATTCCCCTGCTGGCTGAAATGTTTGCTTGCATTTTTGATATTGCATTCCCGAAATTAGTAAGGTGTCACCCGATTTCCCCTTCAGCATAAGCCAAGTCCGCCAGATAGACGTATTTTATCAAGTGGATTGGACCAAGTTGGCGGTCAAAATACTCATCTTCCTGACCGGCAATTAAAATTGCGTATTGTATGAGGAGGTCAATTTTGCCGGATTTCATTATAAAACAACCGTTACTTAATATTTAGGTGTGACTCGCCCTTCTCTCCAGGGTAAGGCCTTAAAGTTTGTAAACAAGCTGGTCAATCTCCCGCTCCACCTTTTTTTCAAAAATTATTTTATGTTATATTTATTTTTTCTTTGTTCAAATGCGATCTTTCCACCATCTAGGATTTCACACGAGTGTTCACGCACTCCTTGTGCTTTAAGAGTATCATTACAATCCTCGTCCCTTGTTTTAGTGTATTCCAAACTACCAGTAAGATAATTGAATTGTCTCTCGTCAGCATTTTTTCTATCAGTTCCATGTCTATTAGCAACAATAACCTGCTCAGAATCCGACCCAATTACAAGATTTGCATTGTGACTTACCATGATAATCTGTCGTTCTTTTTTCTTTTCTTTTAAAAATGGAACAATATCGTCGTAAATAGATCTGCTATCTAAGTCGTCTTCCGGCTGATCAATCAACAACGGCCAAGTATCTTCGGATTTTGCGAGTATTAACCTCAGTAGGAATAGTGCTCTTTTCCCGGGTGTCATTGTTGGTTCAGAAAATCCACCAATTTTATCACTTTCCATTTCAGCATTGAAAAGAATATTTTCTGTCAGCGTAAAAACGTCTCGACCAACCTGCTTTTTTTTATTTCCCTTATTAATTTTAAGTTTTCCAGAATACAGGTGAGACAAAAACTCGCCTGGTTCTTTTCTGACCTTGTCAATCTTCAATACACCCTTTTTGATAAATTCCGATATTTCTTTGATATTTATTTTTTGAGTGACATCCTCAAGGTTTTTATCAAAATCATACTCTAGTCCAAATTTAATCCCCTTAAGAGAGCTCTGATCTGAGTTATCTATAATTTCTGCCAATTCTTCTATAAGATGCTTTCTTTGATCTATTGCAGACTTAATGGCTTCATCACATTTTTCCAACTTGTCTTTTGAAATTTTCTTTTCCGTTGTCGTCTTATCGATTTTACTAATAGTTTCGTTGTACTCGTTTAATTTTTTAACATGCCCCTCCATCTCAATATTTTTCTGATATTCCTCGATAAGATTTTTATTTTCTTCTTTAATTTTTAAGGTAGCCCTCTGTGCCAATATAAGTGAGACACTTCCCAACCCATAATTTAGACTATAATAGAGGGTGGGGAAGGAGAAAGTAAAATGTTAGAGCACGTATCAATGGCAACTCAGATTAGCAAAGAAACGAGAAACACTCAAGTT
>JAUVKS010000163.1 GCA_030596145.1 Pseudomonadota bacterium
AACGGTACATGCTATGCAAATACTTTCAACATCCGTGAATATATTGATCAGGTCAACCGGGGAGAGATTCCCCTAATGGCTTCACGTCGTTTTACAAAGAGGGAGCGCATGCGCTACGATTTTTTGATGAAGCTTTTTGGAATGAAGCTTGACATTACGGATTTGCAAGAAAAGTATGGCGCGGATTTCTATCGGTATCTCTGGTATGATATTCTTGCCTTCATCTTGATCGGCGGTTTACGTTATAAAATGGGGGCATTTTATCTGACGAACCGCGGCCGGTATTACTGGGTTATTATGATGCGGGAGTTTTTCATTGCAGTGAATAACTTTCGGGATTTTTGCCTTGCTGAAACGGTAACAAAAAAAGGTTAAACTCTGAAAAACAAGGATAAGGTACTATGTATAGGGAATCATTGAAAAAACTTCCCAAGATTGACGAGATCATGCTCGTTTTAAAGAAGAAAGGTATACTTGAAAAAGCCCCAAGGGATGTGGTGCTGTCCGCGTGCCGCTCGGTTGTAGGAAATATAAGAGAGTTAATATTGTCTGCAAAAGAAGATGATACGAATATTCATGTTCCTCCGCTTGATGAAGTGACGGATACAGTGGTTGAAAGGATAGACAGTCTCCGGAGGTACAGTCTTCGCAGGGTGGTGAACGCCACGGGGATCATCCTGCATACCAATCTTGGCAGGGCGCCTCTTGGTAAGGATGCGCTGGAGAGGATTTTAGAGGTAAGTTGCGGCTATTCAAATCTGGAGTTTGATCTGGAGAAGGGAAAGCGTGGGCTTCGATATGACCATGTGCAAAAGATTCTCTGTGAACTCTCGGGAGCGGAAGACGCGCTGGTTGTCAATAATAACGCCGCTGCCGTATTGCTTGTCTTGAATACCCTTGCTTCCGGGAAAGAGGCGATCGTATCGAGAGGGGAGCTTATTGAGATTGGCGGAGAGTTTCGCATTCCCGAGGTTATGGAAAAGAGCGGGGCCATATTGAGAGAGGTAGGCACTACTAACAGAACCCATCTTTCCGATTATGAGGATGCAGTAAATAATAACACCGGACTCATTTTGAAGGTTCACACAAGTAACTTCAGGATAGTTGGTTTTACCGAAGAGATAGGGCTCCCCGCGTTGGTAGAGATTGCGAAGAATACAGGCATTCCCGTGATCAACGATCTGGGGAGTGGCTGTTTTGTCGAGCTGGATCGGTACGGTTTTGAAAGGGAACCCACGGTCCAGGAAGTTTTGAAAACGGGGGTTGATGTAGTGACCTTCAGCGGTGATAAGCTTCTGGGTGGCCCGCAGGCGGGTATTATACTGGGAAGCAGGTATATACTGGAAAAAATAAAGAAAAATCCCTTAAACCGCGCCTTGAGAATAGATAAAATGACCCTTGCCGCTCTGGAAGCTACCATGAAACAATATCTGAACGGCGAAGATGCTATTTCCGATATCAGGATCCTTCGTGCGATAATAGAACCCCTGGCTGATGTCGAGACGAAGGCGAAGAAACTCTTGATAATATTGCAGAAATTGTGCATTGAAGGGTTGGTTCTTACACTGAAGGAAGGGTTTTCCATGACCGGTGGCGGTGCTCTTCCCACTCAGGAGATTCCTACGATGCTTTTGAGTATTAAATCACCCCGTCTTTCAGCAAGCAGGTTGGATAAACGTCTGAGAGACTGCGAGGTTCCTGTTATTGTCAGGATTGCCGAGGATGAGGTTCTTCTCGATTTGAGGACTGTTGATGAAGAGGAATTTGCATTTATTAAAGAAGGGCTGCAGCTGGTTTTTGCTGAAGATGTTTGATTTGGGGGTTTAATCCCGCACGTTTGTCATTTCCAACTTGATTGGGAATCCAGATTCCCGTTTCCACGGGACCTTTGAAAAAGACTCAATTTCGTTCGAGTTCAAGGAAGGCGAAAATTTTAACCGCAGGAATACATTGAGTATTTTGAGGATTGAAATGTGAGCCTGATGCCGAAATCGGGCGAAAGGGGGTGTTTTACTAAGGTCTCTCCACGGGAATGACATTACAGTTGAATCTACACCCAGTTACAAGGGGTTAATGATGTCTAAAGATCAGGAAAAATTTGAGTTCAGGGTTGACGACAGTGAAAGCGGGATGAGGGTCGATGTTTTTCTTTCCCTGCAAGATGTTTCAATATCCCGCTCTCAGGTAAAGAGGGTGGCGGATGAGGGCCTGATCCAGGTTAATGAGTCTAAGGTCAAAGCAGGTCACAGACTGAAGGAAGGGGATACAGTCGTTTTTATCAGGCAGGAAGCTAAAGTATATGATGTGCTGCCGGAGGATATTCCTCTTAATATTGTATATGAAGACAAATATCTTCTGGTGGTGGATAAACCTGCCGGCATGGTCGTCCATCCGGCTGCGGGCAATTATCAGGGAACTCTCGTCAATGCCCTTCTTTTTCATTGCAAGGATCTTTCAGGTATAGGGGGAGTCCTCCGGCCAGGGATAGTCCATCGTCTGGATAAAGGTACATCCGGTTTGATGGTGGTGGCAAAGTCGGACGAGGCCCACAGGGGGCTGGCAGGACAATTCGAGAAACACCTCGTGAAAAAAGCATATAAAGCACTTGTTTATGGAGATGTGAAAGAGGAAGAAGACGTTGTTGATTCACCGGTGGGGAGGCATCCTGTGGACAGGAAGAAGATGTCCACAAAAAGCAGAAGGGGCAAGGAAGCGATTACACGATGGAAGGTGGTCGAACGCTACGGTGTTATTACCCTCCTTGATATCGCAATTGAGACGGGAAGAACCCATCAAATCAGGGTGCACTTAAACGCTTCAGGTTATCCGGTGGTTGGCGATACCGTTTATGGCAGTTCCAAGAGGGCCAACTCCATAAATGACAATCCGCTCCGGACAAGAGTAAAGGCCATGAAAAGGCAGGCCCTGCATTCAAGCAGGATCGGTTTTTCTCATCCGATTAACAAGAATTACATGGAATTCTCATCTTCTCTACCCAACGATATGGACAGCCTCTGTGAATATCTGAGTGAATATATCTCCCGGAAGTTCGGAGTGTAGATTTCCTGCTCACTTGCTCAATCAATCAGTTGTTTCACCCAGTCAGAAAATGCAAACTAGGGTAGCGTTATCCAGTTAGAAACCTTAGATATAATTGAAATATTAGTTGTTTAAGATATCTTGAATATGGTATTGCAAAGAACCTATATACTAACTGGTTGGTCGTTAAAGGAGAATATATGCCGGTTCCTGATTTTCAGTCATTTTTCAAACCATTACTTGAGATAGCAACAGATGGGAAAGAGCACTCCTTAAAGGAAGCTCGTGAAAAAATTGCTGAGTATTTCAATCTCACTGATGAAGACAGGGCTGAACTTCTCCCAAGCGGAAATCAAACCAAATTTGATAATAGAGTTGCGTGGGCGAAAAGTTATTTTGTCCAAGCCAAGGTTCTTGAAAGTCCCCGCCGAGCTTATTTCAAAATAACAGACAGAGGGAAAAAGTTACTTGCTCAAGGTCATGAAAGAATAGACGTAAAAGTATTGAACCAATATCCTGAATTTGTTGAGTTCCATACCCCTTCCAAACAAAACAAATCTATCCTTACTCCCAGCCCAGAAGAGGGTATTTCAGAAACTCCAGAAGAAGTTCTCCAGAAAGCTTATCAAAGCATTCGTAGTGATCTTGCTGGAGAAATTCTCGAAAGAATCAAGAGAAATAGTCCAGCTTTTTTTGAAAATCTCGTCATAGATTTGATGGTGGCTATGGGCTATGGAGGCTCAAGAGTGGACGCTGGTCAGTCAGTTGGTCAAAGTGGTGATGAAGGAATAGATGGAATAATAAAGGAAGACAGGCTCGGCCTGGACGTTATTTATTTACAAGCAAAAAGATGGGAAGGCACCGTGGGTAGGCCAGAAATCCAGAAGTTTGTCGGGGCGTTACATGGTAAAAGGGCAAAGAAAGGGGTATTTATCACAACCGGTAAATTTTCAGAAGAAGCGCATGAATACGTAAAAAGCATCGACCCAAAAGTAATTCTCATAGATGGTCGAGCCTTGGCAAACTATATGATTGATTTCAACCTTGGCACATCCACAAGTGTCACCTATAAAATTAAGCGGATTGACTCCGATTATTTTGCAGAAGAATGAACATCGGCCAACAATGGTGTGAACACGGACCGCAAACAGCTCGACGGTTTTTGAAAGCATGTCTCCCGTTCAAAGCTTAGTGGTGATTCAAAGTTAGTTGCCCCGCATTGTTTGCCGCCGGTTACCCCAGACGATTATCTTATTTGTAGTGATGAACGTGGTCATGAAGGCTTGTCAAGAGGAGAGTTCTGTACATCGTTATGTTCAATTTGTCTCAAAATGGCACAATAAGATATTTAGAGTCGAAAGCACTTAATGAATGTGATTTTGTAACACATGCTTTTTGTACAAGGTGGGGTGGGGTAAGCGAAGAGAAGTTTGCAAATCTCAACTTCAGCTTGCAGGAAGGAGACAGAGAGGATTCGGTCTCCCGCAACTGGGAGATAGTTGCTTCTTCCTTTGGTCTGTCCGTGGAACAGTTTTTTGTGACAAACCAGGTTCACAGTGACGGGATACTTGTTATTGATGGTGGTTCAGATACTGCCCACAATAAATCTCCTGACTTTGATGCTATCATTTCGGACAGGTCAAATCTGGCTATAGGAATATTGACAGCGGATTGTGTTCCTGTTTTCCTGGTTGACAGAAAGAAGAGAGTGGTAGGTGTTGTTCATGCCGGATGGAAGGGGACTTCCTTGAAAATTGCAGCAAAGACAATTGATACCTTCGTAAGGAA
>JAUVKS010000124.1 GCA_030596145.1 Pseudomonadota bacterium
CCTTCTCAAAACCTTGAAAGGCAGGGGGAGAAAGTTTCTCCCCCTGTTGAACCCTTTAAACTCTTACTTCCACAGAGCCGGTCCCCAAACCTCGGGCAGAACCGCCTTCTCTCCCCAGCCTGAGGGAATCATCTGATCGGGTGTCTCACCGTATTTTTCTTTTCTGGCAAGGCGATCGGGACGGGCAAATTTCATGTGGCCTTCTTTCAGGGTTCGTCCGTTGATGACCGCCTCAGAACGGAGCCTGCGGCCGATGGTCTTTTCCATCTTCCTGCCAAGCCACAGGACACGGTCCACATCCAGGCCGTGCTCGATACCCATCTCGTCAATCTGGACGAGCAGGTCTTCCAGGCATACGAGACCGACATAGCGGGGATCTTCGTAGTAATATTCACCCGTTCCCCTGATGGGCACATCATCAAGGAAGTTGGCAGGCTGTCCACCCAGGCCGCCGAAGGTTGCCTCGAATCGGGTAAAACCGGCATGCAAAGCCGCCAAGATCGACGAAGAAGCAATTCGCTTCGTCTCATGGAGATGGAGCAGGTGTGCTTCGGGATCTGGCATTTCATCCATAATCATGGAGCAGTAACGATAGACATCTGCCGCATTCGCGGAACCGTCATGATCGGCATGCTCGATGTCATTGGCACCGATTTCGAACCAGCGTTTTGTAAATTCCACCGCATCCTCCAGAACCGTAGCTCCGCCGATGGGGCTGCCCCAGATGGTGCTCACAGTACCGACCATCTTGATCCCAGCATCGGTTGCCTTCTTAATACATCGCTCCGCCTCCGCCCAGTAATCGGGAAGGGTGGTGCCTGAATTGGCAAAGTGATGCTCCTCTTCCGTGGAAACCATCATGAGAATACGGTCGGGACCGTATCCTTCTTTTTTCATTTCAATGGCAGTGTCCACAGCAGGCTCACGAATGGTAACACCCGTAAATACGATGTCGTCGGGATTGATACCCTTCCTGGCACAACGTTGCTTAAACCTCTCGCCCTGTTTGAAATACTTGAATATCTCATGTGCATCCTTGAACATGGGCATACCGACGGGATTGCCGAGATTGGCAAGCTCAATCTCTTTGCATCCTGCCAGGGCCATTTCTTCCGCGTAGAAAATCTTCGCAGCCGTGGAAATGTACTTCTCTTCATGCTGAAAACCGTCACGAATGGTGATGTCACCAATCGTTACCTTCTTCGGCATTCTGGGAAAAATTTTCCAATAATCATATTCTGTTGCCATACTTATACTTACCTCCTGTTATTTTCTTCTTTATAATTCAAAGGCCTTTATCATTTGCCTTTAAACACTGGTTTCCTCTTCTCCGCAAATGCGGCAAGGGCCTCAAGGCGGTCTTCCGTGGGAATCGTTACCTCATAGGCCTTCGACTCAAGCGGAAGGGCCACACCGAGGCTTGCCTCGGAGCCGTAATTGATAGCGAACTTGGCCTGGGCAACACCGATGGGTCCATTCTTCGCGATTTCTCTCGCCAGTTCAAGAGCCGCATCCATCAATTCTTCCGGCTCCACCACCTTGCTTACCAGTCCGATCTCCAGTGCCGTCTGTGCATTGAATCTCCTGGCCGTTAGGACCAATTCCTTGGCCTTTGCCACACCAACAATCCTGGTGAATCTCTGCGTTCCACCGGCGCCTGGAATGATCCCCAGGCTGGTTTCCGTAAGACCCATAAGGACATTTGATGAAGCGATTCTGATATCACTTGCCAGCGCAAGCTCCGTTCCACCGCCGAATGCAAAACCGTTGATCGCGGCGATAACGGGTACACGAACCTGCTCCACCGCCGTAAAGGTATTACGGATGGTGAAGATAAAACGGCGGACCTGATCCTGCGTCAGCGTTCTTCTCTCTTTAAGATCAGCTCCCGTTGAAAATGACTGTTTCTTTACCTCACGGTCACCCTGAGCGCCGGTAATGATGATACATCTCAAATCCATATCAAAGTTGGCTTCCCTTATCGTATCAGCCAGTTCAGCCAGAAGATCGAAGTTGAAGCAGTTCATCGCCTCCGGACGATTAAGGGTAAGAATCATGATACCATCATCCGTCCGTTCTTTTAATAATATATCTGCCATTTTTTTCTCCTTTCTCTCAGTCAGCTAAAAAGGGTCACACCTTCATGTTACCAAAGCGGGACTCTTTTACCGGAGCGTGAAGCGCAACTTCAAAGGCCCAGGCCAACTTGTCTCGAGCCTCACTGAACGCGATAACACCGTCATGGAAATTCAGGCATCCCGTATAGAATGGGTGACCCTGTTCTTCATAACGGTCTCTCATCATCTGGCGGAATCCAGCCATCTCCTCTTCATTAACCTCTCCACCTTTCGCTTTTATACCTGCCCTGCGCACAGTTTCAACGATGAAACCGGCCGTCTCACCTGACATAACGGTCGTACGACCTCTCATATTGGTAAAGGAGAAGGTGGGATTGAACGCCCTGCCGCACATTCCGTAGTTGCCGGCCCCGTGATCAGGACCGATAACATAGGTAATCTTGGGTGTATCCAGACAGGTAGCTGCTCTGACCATGTCAGAACCGTATTTACCTATACCGCCCCATTCTTGATCCTTGCCTACCATATAACCGGGGGTACCCTCGAGGAAGAGAACGGGCAACTTGGAGGTACCGCAGCGAATCATCCATTCGGTAGCCTTTCTCGCCGCTTCGATATAGATAATGCCACTGGCGTTCGAAGCAACAACACCCACGGGCATTCCCTTTAACCACATCTTGCCGCACAAAACGCCGTCACCACGACCGGGACCATAGGTCGGCTTGTATTCGTGAAAATGGCTGTCATCAGCCAGGCATTTAATAGTATCCCTGATATTGATATAACTATATGTATTAATAGGTGAACATCTCATCATCTCTTTATAATCAAACTTCGGTTCCCTCGTCTCCCTGCGGTCGGAATACAATGTCTGGGAGGGTTCAAATTCCATGATGTCGCGCAGTTTCTGAATTCCCTCTTCCTGGCTTCTAACAAAATGGTCGCAACCACCGGAATGCTGCGTATGGACATAGGCGCCACCGAGATCTTCCGCCGCTATGGTTTCGCCGATAGCAGATTTGACCATGGGAGGGCCGGCAAGGAAGGCGTAAGACATCTTTTCGATCATGACCGATTCACAGGCGAGATAAACTATGTAGGCTCCTCCCGCCGTGTTTCCGCCGGTGGAAAGCGTATACTGTTTAATCCCTTTGGCAGACATTCGGCACATATTGAAAAACATCGTACCAAAATGACCCTCATCTGCAAAGCTGCCTATCTGCAGGGGCAGATAAATACCGCCCGAATCGGCGATGTAGACACAGGGAATTTCACACATCTCGGCAATCTTTTGTGCCCGAATGTGTTTCTTCAGTGTAATCGGGAAATATGTCCCCGCAGCGTAGCGGTTTTCATTGGCAAAGATCATACAATCTTTACCGTGGATCTTGCCAATACCCGTAATCAGGCCACCTCCGGGTATATTCCCGCGTTTTTCCTGCTCGTAGATCTCCCCACCGTAAGTTCTTTTCTTCCCGATATCATAGCCCGTATCAAGACCCACTTCAAGGAAATCGCTGTCCGTATCGATCAGCATCTTGACAAGATCACGCATCGGTTTCTTGTTTTGCTTCGCAAGGCGCTGAACCTGTTTTTCACCACCCACATTGTAAGCCTCTTCACGGTGTTTGTACAGGATTTCATCCTCCGCTTCCCAGTGCTTTAAATTGGCATTTTTTTCCTTTTCCAGCCTTTCGGCCCTCGTCATCTTCTTTTCCACCATAACAATTCTCCTTTCTCATTATTTTATTATATTGTTTACACTTGATGATCTCGTAAAAGTCCCCAAAAGAACGCACAGCTACTATCACCCTTCCCATGAAAAATCAAGCAAAACATCACAGGCAATATGTTTCCTCACCACTATTTTCCACGTATTTTCTTTGACAGTTTATGCAATTTATGCTTTAATAATGTGATTTTGCATGTAAATTTACCACAAGCTGTGAACAAGTGATGGAGGACAGCGGAAAAATGACAAAAGTATATCGCTTCTGGGTGATGGGGATCTTACTGCTCGGTTGCGTCGGGATGGAATTTTATTTTCAAATAGCCCATGGGATAACCGTGGTTTACACTCACCTGTTTTATATTCCCATAGTTGTAGCCGCCTTCTGGTGGGGTCTGAAGGCAGGACTCCCTGTAAGCCTGTTTTTCGCTTTAATGCACATAGCCCTGTCTTTCCCAGATATAGAGAAATTTGTTTTGCTCAGATCCCTGGCGCTTGTTTTCGTGGGTTCTGTGATAGGGATAATAAGTGACATGCGCAGGCGGGCGGAGGAGGCTTTGCGTCGATCGCGCCGGGATTTTAAAGAAATCTTTCAGGCAATTGGGCAACCATCGATCATCCTCGATCCGCAACACAGGATAATGTCAGCCAACCGTGCCATCGTGAAGGTGTCAGGCAGATCGGAAGAAGAACTCATAGGTAAGAAATGTTTTGAGATATTTCACGGAACCGATCAGCCTCCTGAAGGCTGTCCGCTGGAGAAGATACGAATCTCCGGTCAATTAGAGACAGCCGTTATGGAAGTGGAGGCATTAAACAGATCGTTACTGGTTTCGTGCACCCCGATGCTAGATGACTCAGGCCGTCCTGAGCAGGTTATTCACATTGCAACCGATATGACCGGGCTCAGGCGGGCGGAAGAGGAAGTGCGGGAGAGCGAGGAAAAACTGAGAAGTTTCCAGGAGAATGTACCGATAAGCCTCTACGCAACAACTCCAGAAGGAGAGCTACTGTCTGCAAATCCTGCTTCAGCAGAATTGTTCGGTTATAACTCAATGGATGAGTTTTTGGAAGTTCCGGTTTCCGACCTATATGCAGATTCCAAAGAACGTGATAAGGTACTAAAGCAACTCAAAAAAACCGGAAAAATAAATGACCGGGAGGTTTTATTAAGAAAAAAGAACGGCTCGACCTTTTGGGGAAGTCTTACTGTAATGACCAGCCTCGATGAAAGCGGAAAGCCTGTCCATTTCGACGGTTTGGTCCTCGACATCACCGAGCGCAAGCAGGCGGAGACGGCACTTAAGGAAAGTGAACAATTCCTGGCAGATTTATTCGAGGGCATACAGGACGGTATCAGCGTTCTGAACACGGATCTGACGATTCGTCATGTCAATGGTGTAATGAAACAGTGGTACGCGAAAAAACTCCCCCTGGAGGGGAGAAAATGCTACGAATGCTATCAGAATGCCGACAAACCCTGTGACCCCTGTCCGACCCTCCGCTGTATTGAGTCAGGCAAGACAGAGTGGAACGTAGTGCCGGGACTGCCGGGATCTCCTGCTGAGTGGATTGAGCTTTTCAGTTATCCCTTGAAGGACCCGGATTCGGGCGAGGTGACCGGAGTGGCGGAGTTTGTCCGCAACATCACCGAGCGCAAACGGGGCGAGGAGGCACTGCAAAAGGCCCATGAAGAACTGGAACTCCGTGTAAAAGAACGAACCGATGAACTCCATGCCGTCAACGAGGAACTGGAAGCCTTCGCCTATTCAGTCGCCCATGACCTCAGGGCGCCCCTGCGAACCATTGACGGTTTTTCCCACATACTATTGGAAGAATACTCGGATACTCTGGACGAAGAGGGAAAGTATTATCTTGAGCGAACAAGAACAGGTGCGCAAAACATGGCTCAATTGATAGATGACATCCTGAATCTCTCCAAAATCGGGCGCCAGTCAATGGACAAACAAACAATAAATCTTGAAACCATCGCCAGAAAAGCCTACGAATTACTGGAAGTTGAATGGAAGGGCCGAAAGGTAAACTTTGCCGTGCACCGATGCCCCCCTGCCCTTGCAGACCCCCCTCTCATGCAAAGCGTTTTCATGAACCTGCTTTCAAACGCCCTTAAATTCACCAGAAACAGGGAAGAGGCGGAAATTGAAGTGGGCTGCGAGACCAGAGATGAACAAACGGTTTTTTTCGTAAAGGATAATGGTACAGGTTTCGATATGAAATATGTCGACAAACTGTTTTCCCCTTTTCAGCGGTTGCATCGTGCGGAAGAATACGAGGGTACAGGAATCGGCCTGGCAATTGTTCAGCGCATAATTCACAGACACGGCGGCCAGATCTGGGTGGA
>JAUVKS010000016.1 GCA_030596145.1 Pseudomonadota bacterium
TCCTGGAAGCGGCTGACATTTTCGTCGTAAACAAGGCGGATAAAGATGGGGCGGCTAATGTAGTTTCAAGGATAGAATTCATGATTGGGATGAGGACCCGCGATTCCAGCGAATGGACGCCGGATATACTGTTGACCGAGGCCATCTCCGGCAAGGGTGTTGAAGAGGTGGCTGGGTCAATACTCAAGCATAAGGAATACCTGGTTAGTACCGGCGAACTTGAGAAACGGAGGAAGGTAAGAGCTAGGGAAGAGCTAATTGAAAACGTGGAAAGCTTTGTCAGGAATTACTGCTATCAGGGGCTTGAGGAAGAGAGCCACCTGGAAGAACTGGTAGACAGCATAGCGCAGAGAAAAATTGATCCTCACTCTGCCGCCTTAAAGATTATTGATTGGTTGAGTACGCATTTTAAGCAGGTTGCGACACACTGACCATGGTCATTTCGAATGAGTCTTCACGGCTGAGAAATCTTAGATTTCTCCCTGCAGTCGAAATGGCATTTCTTGATTGACACGACACCATGGTCAGTGAGGATGAGTTAGTTTATAAATAGGTGAGGAAGAATTTTACATTAACGGAAGAGCAAGAAAGGAGGTCATGAAATGGGCAGTGGAAAAACCACCAAGGAAATTCTAAAGGAGAAACTGGCGTCAGAGGAACATACTCCTCTGTATAACCCGGAAGCGCTGGAAAAGATTAATAAGGCCTTTGATGAGTGGAAAAATACAGTGGTTCGGGAGCAGGATCGGGAGAATTGGGATGTTACTCCCAAGACAATTCTCGGTTCTGAGATACCGCGGGGTCTTCTTTATACCCCGCTTAACAATGAAGGTTTTGATTATGCGCGGGATTTAGGCTTTTCAGGGCAGGAGCCCTTTACGAGAGGCCTGCATGCCAATATGTATCGGGGCAGGTCATGGACATTGCGTCAGTTGTCTGCCGCCGGTTCTCCGGAAGAGGTCAATGACAGATTAAAGATGCTCCTTGAACGTGGTGCCACCGGAACGAACCTGGCCCTTGACCTGGCCACGGTTCAGATGTTTGACTCGGATGAGCCTGAGGCCTTGGGGCAGGTGGGAACCGTGGGTGTCCCGATTGACTGTGTTGAAGATATGGAGAAAATCTATAAAGATATTCCCATAGATAAAATTAGCGCATCCATAGTTACCCATTACCCGAGAAATACGTCGATAATATTCCCGATGTACCTGGTAATGGCTGAGCGCAGGGGTATTTCCTGGGATAAACTGCCAGGCAGTGTGCAGAATGATTTCATAATGGAAAGTGTTGTTCGCAGCGCCTCGGAATATATACCCCCCAGGGATGATTTCAGGGTACAGTGTGACAATATTGAGTTCATCAGGAAGAATGTGCCTCGATGGAACTTTATTACCTTGAATGGCTATAATCTCAGGGAGTGGGGAACCTCTGGCATCACTGAAATGGCGGTGGCTATAGCCAATGGCATTGCAATTCTTGAGGATATGACTAAAAGAGGCCATGATCCCGACTGGGTAGGGGAAAGACTGGCATTCTTCTGGTCTCCGGCCAATGACTTCTTTGAAGAGGTTGCCCGTCTGCGGGCAGTGAGGCGGTTATGGTACAGGGTAATGAAGTATAGATTTAATGCCCAGAAACCGAGATCTATGTGGAGTAAGTGTCATGTTCAGACTTCGGGTGTTTCCCTGCAGAGGGAAGAACCGATGGCCAATGTGGCAAGGTCGGCTTATCACGCTATGGCGGCAGCGCTGGGTGGCGCTCAGTCTCTACATGTGGATGGGTATGATGAAGCATACTCAATTCCATCGGATGAGGCTAACCTCCTGGCATTGAGAACCCAGCAGGTTATCGAAGCCGAGACGCAGATTACCCAGGTAGTTGATCCGCTTGCCGGCTCTTTCTATGTAGAGTCGTTGACCAATCAGATAGAGGCTCTGATCCTTGATGAAATTGATGAAATAGAGAAGATGGGTGGTCTGGTGGATGTCGTGGATAGCGGTTGGCTGCACAACAAGGCTTCCAGATACATTCAGAAGGAACAGGCAGAGATCGCTGATGGCACAATAAAGGTTGTGGCGCGCAATTACTTCAGAGATCCTAACCTCGAGATGCCCGAAATCTGGGTTAAGGAATTTGATCCCGAACTCGGCAAGGAAATGGCAGACAAGCTGGCCAGGATAAGATCGCAAAGAAATAACGAGAAGGCGGATAATACTCTTAAGGCGCTTGTGGATACCTGTAAAGGAGGGGGCAATGTGATGGAGGCCTGTATTGAGTGCGCTAGGGCTGATGTTACGGTAGGAGAGATGCGCCGGGCATTTGTTGATGCCTTTGGTTTGTGGAAAACGCCCATCTTCGCTTAAAATATGAAATAAGGAGGTTAGAATACTATGGCAAGTAAGGAGAAAATTAAAGTGCTGTTGGCCCAGTTTCCCTTAGAGACTCACTCAAGGGGAATAATTACTGTCGCTGGTATGCTCAGGGATGCTGGGATGGAGATAATCTTGATGGGCAATGCCCTGCCGGAGCAGATAGTTGAGACGGCAGTTCAGGAATATGTTGATGTTATCGGGATAAGCACCTATTGCGGTGGTGAGCTTGCTCTTGGCGGTCAGTTGATGAAGGCCGCCGAGGATAAGGGAATAAAGGAGCGGACATCATTCCTCATCGGTGGAATATTCCCGCCTAAGGATATCCCCGAGCTGAAAAAAATCGGGTTTGACGGCGCATTCCTGTCAGCAACCAAGGAAGAGATAGTTTCTTGTATAGAAGGCGCTATAGCTGCCAAGTGATAGAATATACTTGTAACTACTCAGGTATGAGTAGTTACAAGGCACAAAGTACCAAAGGCGCAGAGGCACAAAGAAAAACAGAACCAATAGAACATATTTACTTCGTACCTTTGGTACCTGAGCAGTTGCGAATAATTAAAAAAGGGGGGAGTTGCGGTAAGGTTTACCGCGGCTCCCCCCTTTAATTACCATCTCTCCGTTAGGCGGGTTTCTCGAAGATCCTCACCATGGCTTCCCCTTCAACTATGTTTTCACCTTTTTGATTTACACAGGTATTTGTCATGGTTACAATTCCCTTGTCCTTGCGTGTATCTGTAACCTCAGCGATAGCGGTTATTGTATCCCCGATTCTCACCGGGTTTACGAATTTGAGCGTTTGAGAAATAAAGATAACCAGACCGGGGAGCTTGGCCATAGTTGCCGAGAGAAATGCTTGTGAGAGCGCTCCGTGAGCGATCCTGCCCTTGAAGAAAGTCTTTTTAGCGTAATCGTCATCTATGTGAACGGGATTGAAGTCCCCGGAGACTTTAGCGAAAAGGTCAATGTCCTCCGCAGTGATGACCCTTTCATACGTAAGTTTAAAGCCAACATCCACTCCATACTTATCCAGAACCGACTCTTTTTCTGCCATTGTCCTACCTCCTATACATTTTATAGTTAAACATTCTTGACAAGTTCGTAAAAAGTCTGTCATTCCCGCGTAGGCGGGAATCTATAAACGGCTAAGCACTTGAAAAAACTGGATTCCCGCTTTCGCGGGAATGACACATTGACAAGTTTCTGACTTTTTACGAGACCATCCTTCCTACTCCCTTACTTTGACAGGGAGTTGCCGGCTTTGCCCCCATTTTCAGCAATTATAGCGGCGCCCAGAGCATTGACGAACTGTGGCTGGGGAGGTACCAGTAACTGAAATCCCAGTTTCTCTTCCAGGCTTTTGACAAGCCCGACATTGAGAGCGCCGCCACCGCTGATAGCACAGTCCATTTCCAAGCCAACCCTGTCAACGAGCGTAGAAATCTTGTTTGCCAGCGCCTTATGTACCCCGGCCAGGATATCTTCCCTGGAGGCGCCTTCAGATACCCTGGAGATGGCCTCCGATTCTCCAAAGACGGCACACCCGGTAGTAAAAACAACCGGATTTTTGGAACCGAGGGAAAGTGGACCCACATCCTTCAAGTCTATCCGGAGCACATTGGAGATGATGTCGAGAAAGCACCCGCTGCCGGAAGCACACTTCTCATTGACCACAAAGTTGACCACCTGTCCTTCCTCGCTGAGACGAATCACCTGGGAGGATATTCCCTGTACATCGATGATTGTCCTTACCGAGGGGAAAATTTTCTTTATTCCCTGGGCGCAACAGAGGATATCGGCCACCCGGCGATTGCTAAAGGGGACACTTTCCGCACCATGGCCGGTGGCTACGATATCAGCTATATCTTCCGAGGACAGGCCTGCCTTTGCCAGAGTCTCCTCTCTCAGCTTCTGTGCCACTGCCCTGTAATCAACCCCGGAAGGGAGCAAATGGTGAGCCGAAAGATCACCATTCTTTATTATTACCCCCTTACTGGTTCCCGAGCCAATGTCAATACCCATAAACCAGGCCATATTCAATTACTCTCTGCCTGGAAAAAGGTAGCTTCCTCCAGGCGACGCTCCTTTTCATGAATAGGTTTACCCTCTGCAAGGGCTTTCAGCGTGAGTTCCTTGCCCAATATGGCGGCACCGAGTGCCCCGGTGAGAAGCGGTTCATCGGGGACTAAAACTTCCAATCCAAGATTATCCTTCAAGGCATTGACCATTCCAATATTCTTGGC
This sequence comes from Pseudomonadota bacterium, assembly GCA_030596145.1. GTDB lineage: Bacteria > Desulfobacterota > Syntrophia > Syntrophales > JADFWA01 > JADFWA01. The sequence goes on from JAUVKS010000016.1 coordinate 4,613, forward strand.
TACCCCTCCCGTGAATACAACGTCGGGTTCTATCTTCAGCTTCTTCGCCATTCTGACAACCCTGGTGGCTATAGCGTCATGAAGCCCTGCCACTATGTCAGGGAGTGGTGTTCCCTGGGAGAGGTGAGTCATCACCTCCATCTGGGCAAAGACGGTGCAGGTGTTACTGATCTGAACCTTTTTTGTAGATTTAAGAGAAGTGTTTCCCAGTTCCTCTATCTTAAGGCCGAGAGTATCAACGAGAATTTCCAGAAACCTTCCAGTTCCGGCTGCGCACCGGTCATTCATAACAAAGTCGACAAGCTTGCCATTCTTGATCTTGAGCCCCTTGGCATCCTGCCCCCCGATATCGATGGCCGTCCTGGCAGTGGGGAAAAAACTTGCCACCCCTTTGGCATGGCAGGTTAATTCTGTAATCTGGCGGTCGGCAAAAGGAACATTAATCCTCCCGTAGCCAGTGGCTATCACACAGGATATTTCCTCGAAGGACAGGTTGGCCTGCCTGAGTGCATCCTCCATCACCTTGTTAGCCAAACGGCGATGCTCAGGACCGGTGGGACCTATAATAGACGAGCAGGTCTTTCCGTCTCCATTTATAATGACCGCCTTGGTCATGGTGGAACCTAAATCAATACCGGCAAAATAGATGTGAATACCCTCCTAGGTTTTGTTGTAGTAAGCAGTAAGCAGTGAGGAGTAGGCAGTAAGGAGAGAATAGCGCCTACTGCCTACTCCTTACTGCATACTTTGATGTTTCCCTGCCGGTTCACCGTGAACCGACAACCGGTTTCAACCGATTAATTCAAGGAAAGCCTGAACCCTTGTCCTGAGCGGCGCTAAGGCCCCCTCGCTGTAATCATGCTCGATATATATGTTTGGCAGGCTATTATGGTTAAGGTAATCCCCGATCCCCGGCACCTCATAACCATGAATGTCGCAATATCTCACCGATTGAAGGATCACTCCGTTGACGTCCCATTCCTTGATGTAGTCTTTCACGTAACCGAATCTGCTGTCCAGGTCCTTGATATAATCCTTTTTGGTCTCTCCATATTCTGCTTCCCAGAAGGTACGGGGACATTTTAGCTCCACCAGATAGCGATAGGCCAGTCCGTCCAATGGATCATCTGTGGTCTCCACAACAGGGAAATAGGCCCGGCTGCCCACGCAGGTATCATCCATCACTACATTGGCTCCAACGCTTTCGATCATCTCGATAAGGGCTGTATTATCTATGACGCTTCCCCAGACAAGCAGCCTGTATGGTTTCTTCTGTGGTCCATCACTGCGTTCTTTGGCCTCGGTTATAACCTGCTTCAACAGATCATTTCCTTCGTCCACAGGAATACTCATCAGGGCCACCATTATCTCGATAATCTCCGTTCCCGAGACGAGCGGTGGGTCAGACTTGTTTAGATCATATAATTCCCGCACCAGAGCACGCTGCCGGTTATAGATTTCAACGGCTTCCTTGAGTTTGTCTGTGGAAAGTTCCTTTCCCGTAAATGACTCCAGGGTCTTTATGAAGTCCTCCAATTGTCCCTTGAATTGTTCCTGGGCCGCCTTATGAACCGTATGGGGCGTATCCAGGAAGTGGTAATATGAGGGATCGAGGTAGATACGCCAGATATGGGATGCCTTCTCACCGATATCGCAGCTATGACACATGACCACACCGTCGAAGAAGTCATACCTGCCTTTCAACCCCAGGTCAAAGGCGCTGCGAACAAATGGGCAAACTACCGTGGGTAGGCAGGCATCTGCCTTGGTTATCGGTTCCTTCATATCTCCCAGTATCCTGAAAGGGGCAATATCAAAGGCGGTCAATACTTCCAGAACAGGATAGAGACAAAAATAGCCCATCACCTGCTTTCCCTCTGCCTTGAGTTCTTTGGCCCGCAGAGCCCTGTCCTGGTAAATCTCTTTTGCCCTGGCAATTCCTTTTTTTTCTTCTGCTGTCATGGGTAAATTCTCCTTATCGCTAATGTTGACGGTTTCGTGAAAGATCAGAAACGAGACGGCAAAGTAAAAAGCTCCAGATGCAAGGCGCGCCCTTCAGCAAGCTCAGGGTAAACTCACCTGAGGAATGCTGTACGGGCGTATTGCAATACGCCCCTACGGTACGTCGCAGTGACGAAGGATGTAGTGCAACGCCGCAGGTGGACTTTTGACAAAGCCGTCAATGTTATCTGCTCATTACCACTCCAGCCCTCTCTCCTGTCTTACCTTTTTGTGATGGTCCATCATTTCCTCAAGTACCTCCGCCTTACGCATGGTATCGGCATAATCGAAGAGATTAAGGTCGACAATGTCCCCTTCGGCAATCATAGCCGGCACATTCCACTTACTTAACAGTCTGTCCTGGGCAAGAATCAGGTGATTGGTTGCTGTACGACAGGTAATAAGTGGGTGAAACAATGCTCCATCACATTGGAAAGTTCTGGCCCACTCTATGTAGGGATAAGCGAAGTATCCCATGTACTCCTTTTCTTTGAGGGCATCCTCAAAGTAGCCGGTGAGCCACTGGTAGGTCTGAGTGGCGATACGCTCTATGGGATCGCTGATCTTACTGTAATCCATGGGCTTGGGCGCCTGATACGCCCAGCTCTCGATAACAAAATTCCAGCCTCTTTCCGCCAGTTCATCGAATATCTTGAGTGCATGCCACGGGGGAAGTTCACCAAATATCATCCTGTATTTCTCATTAGCAACGGCACCGATTTTGTCATCTACCCTCTGCTTTACCTCATCATACATATCCTGGTATAATCTCAATGCTTCTTTGGGGTCTCCCGCCGGGAAAAGGGAGGCATTCATGCAGGTCCAGAAATCCCGGGAGTGCATGGGACATGGTCTCACCTTACGCATTTCGTTAAGATCATACCATATTTTATTAATTGCTATTAAATCGTTTGCTATCTCGTCCAGCTTATTCCAGTCCATCTTCCTGCCGGTCAGGCGTTCCAGAAAGACAACGAATTCCCTCAGTTCTTTAACCATGAAATCAATTGCCTTCTCACGTACACCCGGCATCTGGCTTTCTTCCACTCCAGGATGTGGCATTTCCACTGTCCACACCGGAGCGTCCAGATAGCGCCCCAGGGCCTGGAACCATTTAATTCTGGCATCACATAGTGCGCCTGAACAGAGTAACAGCATTGGTTTGGGCATGCCGCCCATGGGCGCCTCGGATGGAATTTCACCCAGTTCTTTCATTTTTGCCGCATAACCGATACAGTTTCGGGCATAGCCACACATATGTGTGGGGAAGCCCTCCGCGTCGGAGCGGTCTAAAAAAGCCTGGGCCTTTCCAAAAGCAGCACAGACAGCGCCATAGTTTTCCGGGTAGACTATCTCTATATCCATGGCCTTGAGGATAGGGTCAGCCTCCCACCAGTTAACCATACTCCAGGCAGTAGGTTTCCCCGCTTTGGTGGCCTCCACACTTCTTTCATACCCCTTGTCTATGTTAGCACGAAGGGGGTACATTGTTTTAAGCCTGTTTATGGCTTTCTTCTTTTTTTTCTTTTCGTCACTCATACCATTCATCTCCTCTTATTCTTAAAAAGTAAGTTGCTCGCGGGGAGAGTACCGGGGTGAAGGTGAGAACCTCTCACCCCTTTATACCTTTCCGCCAGCCCTGTGGAGTAAATTCAATCACATGGATGAAGCTTAATCAACAGGGCCATGGGAGGGGATTCTACAAAACTAACACAGATGAATCGAGTGAAGTTTCCCTAATCCGCAAAACTGAAGAGTGGTCTTACCCCCTCACCAGCAGAGTACATATCCCCAGGGTACACTTTATGCCCTAATTTTACCTTTCTTCCGATCAATTCCATACCGACCTTACTGGGATCGATGTCGATCAGATTGCCCATTAACCATGCCCCTTCCTCAAGCTCAACAAGCACTATGGTATATGGAGCCTCACCCTCTCGTCCTAAGGACGCCACGAAGCTGGTGGTAAAGGTTGCAATTTCCCCCTTGCCGCTCAATTCAACAACTTCCAGATCCGTACCGGTACACTCCTGACAGGTCATTTTTGGTGGACATGTGATCGTTCCACAATTATTGCATTTCAATCCGAGCAGTTTGTCTTTTTTGAGAGCTTCGTTGTAAGTCTGGTAAGTAAGCTTATATTCCATCTTATTCGCCTCCTTTAAATTATCAATCAGCACTAAGAATCAGGCTAACAATTACTCCGTCTCCGCCTAACGTATCCACGAGGCCTACCTTGGCTCCCTCTACCTGTCTTCCCTGGTCTACCAATTCACCTCTTAATTGGCATACAATCTCATAGACCTGGGACGCTCCGGTAGCTCCTATGGGGTGTCCCTTGGATTTCAATCCTCCGGAAACGTTTATGGGTATTTTGCCTCCGATTCTGGTTTCACCTTTCTCCCAGAGTTCACCTGCTTTCCCGAATTCAGCGAAGCCAAGACTTTCTGCCGCGATCAGGCTTGCGATACTGAAACAATCGTGAAGTTCGCAGACATCAATATCTTCCGGTTTCAACCCGGACATATCATAGGCTTGTTTAACAGACACCTCTCGTGCCCTCAATCTTGGTAGATACTTGTATTGAGCGCTCAACTTCCCTGATGAGGCCTGGCCGACACCGGTAATGTAAATCGGCTTATCGGTAAGCTTCTTTGCCACATCTTCCGAGGCTACAACAAGCGCGGCCGCACCGTCGGAGAAAGGACAACAATCGAGTAACTGCAAGGGAGAAGAAACCATAAAGCCTCTCAATACCTGCTCCGTTGTTATTTCCTTTTGAAACTGTGCATTTGGATTTTTCACACCATACTCATGTGACTGAACCGATACCAGCGCCAGTATTTCTTTAAGTTTTTCCAATGGTATGTTGTATTTTTTTGAATAAAGGTGAGCCAGCATGGCAAAAACTGCGGGGAAGGTGATACCTGACGGATATTCATAGCGTCCGTCACTAAACATGGCAAATGTTCGTGTTGCCAGAGGTGTTCCCATTGCTGTCGCTTTTTCCGTTCCACCCACCAGCACTATGTCATAAAAGCCCGATGCGACCCACGTATAGGCATCTCTTACCGCCATGGTTGCCGAAGCGCACGCGCCTTCAAACCTGCTGGCAGGGACATTGAAACATCCGATATCGTCGGCAACATAGGACTGTATCATACCCTGTCCCTCGGCAAAATCGCTCAGGACATTACCACAGTAAATGGCCTGTATGTCTTTGGGCTTTAAGCCTGACCCATTGATTGCATCCATGGACGCTTCAGCGAGCAGCTCTACTCCCGACTTTGGCGAGTTAAACATAAATTTTGTATGGCCTGTGCCAACTATAGCAACTCTCCTCATTTCTGCCTCCTTTTGTAAAAGTTCTGAGTTATGAGTTCAAAGTTCAGGGTTTTGTTGGGTTTCGTTCCTCAACCCAACCTACAACCTGAAACTATTCTTTAAGCTCGGAACTTTGAACTTTGAACCCTGAACTATTTTTTATTATCTTGGCGCCATTCTGATGGCGCCATCAAGCCTGATGCACTCTCCATTCAGCATTGTATTTTCAATAATGTGCTGGGCCAATTGCGCATACTCGTAAGGTTTTCCCAGACGGGATGGAAATGGAATCATCTTACCCAGGGCTTCTCGCGCATCCTCCGGCAATATTTCCAGCATCGGGGTATTGAATAGACCGGGAGCGATCGTCATCACCCTGATTGCATAACTGGCACACTCCCTTGCGATCGGAAGGGTCATGCCCGCGACACCCGCCTTGGAGGCGGCGTATGCCGGCTGTCCAATTTGACCATCGAATGCGGCAACGGACGCGGTGTTGATAATGACCCCTTTCTCACCATCCTCGTTCGGGGTGTTATTAACCATTTTCTCAACGGCTAATCTTATGACATTAAAAGTGCCTACAAGGTTGGTACCCACAACCCTGTTGAAGAAATCCAGAGACATGGGGCCTCTTTTGCTGAGTAGTTTGCCCGGGTCTCCCACTCCGGCACAATTGATCACACAATTGATCCCGCCGAATGTATCAACTGTTTTATCTATCGCGGCCTGAACATTCTCCTCGCTGGCGACATCCGCGTTGGTAAATATAACATTGTCGCCCAGTTCATTTGCCAGCGCCTCCCCTTTGTCCACCTGAATATCAAGAATGGCCGCACGCGCCCCCCCGCTCACTAAATTACGTACAGTAGCCTCTCCTAATCCTGATGCACCACCTGTAACAACTGCAATACAATCCTGTACCTTCATAAGACTCCCTCCTTTTTAGGTTATTGTAATTTACATATAATGCAAAGCTTTTTAATGTCCTATGATATATCTTCCTTCAAACACACAGCCGGTTCGCTGTATCATTTTTTGCTGTATAGAGCAACTTATTTGTATAATTTTTATAGACAATTTTAAAAAAATTGGTGGCGGTGGGTTGGTCTGATAATTTTTCCCTTAGGGCAGATTAAGCGAAGCAAATTTACCTGAGCCTACGGTCAGCCTTGGCTGGCATCATTCTGATCTTATTCAATAGTGGGATTATCATTGCCGTATCCCCTTTTCATTTTTTTAGCTTTGTAAAGTACCGTATCGGCCCTTTTCAAAAGAGATACCGTGTCAGTAACTGTTTCATCTTCAATAGAAGCTATCCCAAAACTGATTAAAATCGGGATAGATATTCCGTCAAAATTCGGTGGGTTTTTTTGAAAAAAATTCTGGAGGCGATTCACGAGATTTTGAGCTTTTTTAAGGGGTGTAGAGGGAAGGATTATTACAAATTCATCCCCTGCGAATCTTGCAACAACGTCGCTTTTTCGACTCATTTCCTCTAAATGCTTTGCAACATACTTTAGTAAGTCATCTCCGATATCGTGACCATACAGGCCGTTCACTACTTTAAAATCGTCAAGGTCAAGGAATAGCAGTGATAAAGGGGTTGCGTAACGCTTGGCCCGATTGAACTCTCGTTTTAACACATTGTCCATGGTTCTGCGATTCAGCAATCCGGTGAGCGGATCCCTGAATGCGAGCGATCTGAGTTGTTCGTGAGCCATCACATTCGACAGGCAAATTGAGACCTTAACGGCAAGCTGTTCAAGCAAGCTCGTGTCCATGCCTGGCCAGTAACGTAGCTCAGAATGATCTGCGTGGTTCAAACTGCCGATAATTTCGCCGTCGAGAGTTATAGGAGCTATGGCAAGAGATCGGATAAGATATTTCTGTTTTGGTGGTAGAAGTTTGTAGAAGGGTTTCAGATCATCATTGGCGAGTATCGGCGTTATCTTGTTTTCAGTGAGGTCCAGGAATGTATTTCGGTCTATGACATTCAGTCGCTCCTTGATGATTTCCGATGATATCAGTGATTGAACAAGGTTGGATATTTTACTCTTATCAATCATTGAAATCCAGACGTATGGGATCCCAAATTTTTCTTTGATTTCGGCAAGCAGCCTTTCGAAAAGATCCTTGAAATTAAAAACCGATAAAATACTTGATTCGATTTCAAAGAATTTTCGGGCAATTTCCTGGTTTGTTCTTAACGTTTCAAGTATTTCTTTTATATCATCCATATTTCAAGACAGGTGACAGAACGGATTATCAATATTAAAAGATTGAAGAAAGTTCCAATTTCTCTCCACTGGTATAAGTGGGGATCTCTTTTTCCAGTGCCAAGCGTTTTTAGAAATACTATATTCAATCTATTTTGGCAACCGAATTCGAGAAGTTAATCTTGAACCTTCCGATAACTGTAAAGGAAAGCTTTATCTGACATTTTCATTGGTAAAATATTTCTGATCGGTTCGAGTCCGAGCCACAGCACACGTGAAATCAAGGGGTTGTGGTCGAAATGGCCACAAACTTTCTTGTTTGAGGTTGCACTTTGCATCAAAATAGGTTACGAGTTTGATACGGTATTCAGGATAATTTGGAGAAGTATAAAAGAAGATGGATAAATTCGATGTGATAATAGTTGGAGCCGGTCTGGCCGGTCTGGCATCTGCCTACACGCTGGCCCAGGAAGGGCTTGAAGTACTGGTGCTGGAGCGCGGAGATTATCCAGGTGCCAAAAATGTAACCGGCGGCCGTCTCTACGTTAATCCTGTCCGTGATCTTTTCCCCGATCTCTGGGGGAACGCGCCTCTGGAGCGTTTTATTGCCCATGAAGGTGTTACCATAATGGCCAGGGAACGATCCATTACTTTAAATTATTATGGCAATGAGTTGTGTGAAGAACCCCATCAAAGTTACAGTATTTTGCGCTCAAAGTTTGACCGCTGGTTGGCTGAACAGACGGAGGCAAAAGGAGCTATGCTGCTGAGCAAGGTCAAGGTTGATGACCTGATAATGGAAAATGGAAAGATAGACGGGGTACTGGCCGGGGGGGACGAGTTGCGTGCCGATGTTGTGATTGCCTGTGATGGCGTGCTGTCGCTTATTTCAGAAAAGGCCGGTCTACGTCAACCGGCTTCGGCTCACGATTCCGCGGTAGGTTTGAAAGAAGTAATTGAGATTGACACTGCGCTTATTAATGCACGTTTCAATCTGGAGGGAGACGAAGGCGTCGCCCGCCTGTTTGTGGGAGAAGTAACCAGGGGTAAATTTGGCGGTGGTTTTCTGTATACGAACAAAGAAAGCATAAGCCTGGGTATAGTAGTCGGCATAAAAGATTTCATGGAGGGTGAGCCGGCAATTGAAGCGCCTGCTGTTCTGGATGAGTTCAAACTGCGTCCTGAAGTTGCTGCTTTGATCAAAGGCGGGGAAACGGTGGAATACTCCGCACATGTCTTACCTGAAGGGGGATTCAAGGCATTAAGCAGCCTGTATGGAAACGGTATTTTAGTAGCTGGAGATGCAGCCGGACTGGCTCTGAATATCGGTTTTACTGTAAGGGGAATGGAATATGCTCTGGCGTCCGGCTACTATGCTGCTCAGGCGGTGTTGAAGGCCAGAGAAGCCGGAGATTTTAGCGCCGAGACTCTGGCAATATACAAAAGCCTTCTGGAAAACAGTTTTGTTCTGAAGGATTTCAAGAACTTCCAGGAAGCACCCGGTGTTTTAGGAAATCCGCGATTTTTTAACCATTACCCGGAACTGGCCGGAAATATAATGAGAGATGTTTATGCCGTACCGGTCGGTTCCAAGAACAGACTGTATCCGACCATTAAGCAGTACATGACATTGGGTGAAATGTGGTCCATCTTTAAAGATTTGAGAAAGGTGATGAAGATATGAGCGAGGCGATGGGATTGAAGGCTAAACTGGGGCTTGACGTATTCAAACCTGGCAAAGTAGCGCATATCAAGATAAGGCCCGGTATGGAAAAAGACTCTCGCTTAAAGACGGCTATCCTGGTTTGTCCTGCCGGTCTATACAGCGAAAATGAAAAGGGTGAAGTCGAATTAACCATAGACGGATGCCTGGAATGCGGGACGTGCCGTTTAGTCTGCGGTGCAGAGGTGCTGGACTGGGATTATCCTGAGGGTGGTGCAGGCGTGCAATACCGTTTCGGGTAGGAGCCGAATGCGGAGGGTAATCCGGTCATTTGGGGAACTGGCTTAGCCACCAGGACACGAAGTTACCAACAGTCGTTCTGTTTTTTCGTGTCTTGGTGACTTTGTGGCTAAGTAATTACAAGCTGAATAATAAGAGAAAAGGAGGACAATTATGGATTTTAAATTGACAGAGGAACAAGAACTAATTCGCCAGAACATGCGGGAATTTACTGAAAAGTATGTTGATCCCATAGCCGTGGAGATTGACGAAAACAGTCGTCACCCGGCCGAACTTTTTCAAAAGCTTGCCGAGGGGGACTGGATGGGCGTGCCGATTCCAACGGAATACGGGGGCGCCGGCGCGGATTATGTGACCCATTCTGTTGTCATAGAGGAACTTTCCCGGTCCTGCGCGTCTACGGGATTTACCGTGTCGATTCATATCGGCATCGGATGCACGTTACCTCTCCTGTTCGGAAACGAGGAACAGAAGAAAAAGTACCTGGTTCCCTTGGCGAAGGGGGAGCACCTGGCGGCATTTGTTCTGACTGAACCGGAAGCCGGTACCGACGTGATGGCGGCAACGACAACCGCCGTTCTTGACGGAGATGAATACGTAATCAACGGAGTCAAAACCTTCACCTCCAATGGTCCCACGGGGGATACATATCTTGTCTTTGCCTGGACGGATAAAGAAGCGGGAAGAAAGGGTATGAGTGCCTTTATTGTTCCAAAAGATACTCCTGGAATGAAAGCGGGGGAGCACTTTGCGAAAATGGGTCTAAGATCCTCGCAGACCTCCGAGATGGTCTTTAAAGACTGCCGCGTACCCAAAGAAAACCTGCTGGGTGAGGAAGGTCAGGGCTTGCAGATAGCCATGACCGGCTTCGATCATGGAAGGATTGGAATCGCCGCGCAGGCAGTCGGTATCACCCAGGCAGCTCTTGAGGAATCCATAAAGTGGTCGAAAGAAAGGATCCAGTTCGGTAAACCGATAGCACGACAACAGGCAATTCAGTGGATGATCTCCGACATGGCAATGGATGTCGATGCAGGCAGATTTCTCACCTATCGCGCGGCGTGGTTAAAGGATCAGGGAGAACGGTTCAGCAAGGAAGCCTCCATGGCCAAACTTTTTGCATCGGAAATGGCTGTCAAGCATACGTCCAAGGCGGTACAGATTCACGGTGGGTACGGTTACGTGAAAGGCGCGAAGGTGGAGCGTTTGATGCGTGATGCCAAGATAACCGAGATTTACGAAGGTACATCGGAAGCCCAGCGGATGATTATCTCCGGAAACGTCCTGCGCTGACAGATCAGAACTCTACAAACAAAGTGAGACCTTTGGAAAATGTTCAATTTCGTTCAAGTTCAAGAAAGGCGAAAAT
>JAUVKS010000022.1 GCA_030596145.1 Pseudomonadota bacterium
GCAGTTGTCCTGATCAAATTTTCTCTGGAACTTGCCAAAGTGACAGCGGAGGAATTCGTAAAAAATATCCTATGGGATAAACTTCACATAAAAAAGATATTCATCGGACATGATTATGCTTTTGGGAGGGGCAAGGAGGGCAATGAGGAGTTTCTCAAGTCCCTCGGCAATAAGTTGGGTTTCCATGTAGAGATCGTCGATGCAATAATGGTTGATGATATTATAATCAGCAGCACAAAAACACGGAACGCGATCCTTGACGGTAATGTCAATCTGGCTGAAAGACTACTCGGAAGATTTTACAATCTCGGCGGTACCGTTGTAAAGGGATATCAGCGGGGTACCGGTATCGGGTTCCCCACAGCAAATATAGAACCTGAAAAGGTGTTAATTCCCGGCAGGGGCGTCTATGCGGTTATCGTAGAAATAGAAGAAGAAAGACATCCAGGTGTTGTCAATGTGGGGTTCAATCCCACCTTCGCGAACGAAAAGCTTACCATAGAAGCACATCTGATTGATTTTAAAGGAAATATATACGGAAAAAACTTAGACATCTCATTTGTTGACAGAATTCGGGATGAAATGAAGTTTGAAGGTCCTGAAAGTCTTACCGAGCAGATTAAAAAAGATGTAGATGAGGCAAGGGAAATCCTGGCGCCTTATTTTTGATTGTACAAATGAGGATTAATAACCTGCATAGCTGGGATGTAAGCTACAAAGAAGCAATCAATATTCAGCAAACTCTAAGAGAAAAACTAATCCTCTATGACGATGGCATACCCGATAAGATCAAGACAATTACCGGAGCAGATATTTCCTATTCCAGAGGGAGTGACCTCTTTTTTGCGGCCGTGGTTCTTTTCGAGTTTCCGTCAATGGAGGTTATAGAGGAAACATCCTTTACAGAAAGAGTAAGCTTTCCGTATATTCCAGGTCTTTTGTCCTTCAGAGAAGGACTTCCCCTCCTGAAGGCCTTTAAAAAATTACGTATTGTTCCAGATGTTGCAATATTTGACGGTCAGGGAATAGCCCATCCGAGGGGTTTTGGGCTGGCCTCCCATATGGGGTTATTCCTCAATATCCCAACGATAGGGTGTGCCAAAACAAAGCTTGCCGGAAAATATGATGAACCGGGGAACGAAGTGGGAGACTATTCGGACCTTATCTTGAATGATAGAATTGTCGGCGCCGTCTTGCGCACCAAGAAGAATGTAAAACCGGTATTCGTCTCCCAAGGACACAGAATCGGACTGCAAAGGGCCGTCGATGTAGTTCTCTCAAGTTGCGTAGGCTACAAGCTCCCGGAACCTTCAAGGAAGGCACATCTTACTGTAAACAGGATCAGGGCGGAAGGAAACCGGTAAAAACGCAAGCCTTGCCCTGAAGAGCGGAAACACTATTTTTAAAACCAATCAAAAAGAACAAGGTCTGAATTATGCTGAATGTCTTGATCGTCCTCCTTGCAACAATTTTACTGCCTTTACTGCTCTATTACGAAAGCAAGGAAAAACACCTCCACATGCTGCTATTCAAGACCCCGCTTTCCATGCTTTTCATTCTTGCGGTCCTGGTTCAGCCACATCCCATACCCGCGTATTATTATTTTCTATTAATTGGATTGGTCTTCTGCTTTGGCGGGGACTTTTTTCTTGCCCTACCCCAGAGGAAGATGTTCCTTTTGGGCCTGGTTTCTTTCCTGATCGGACACCTTTTTTACATCCCTGCGTTCATTATAGTGGCCCAAACAAACATATTGACGTGGATTGGAACCATCATGGTCATCGCCATTAGCGGAGGGATCTATTTCTGGCTTAGGCCACATTTGGGGGACATGAAAGTGGCGGTTATATTTTATGTGATCGTCATCACCATCATGGTTTCCTGTGCATTCTCACTACTCGGCGATTCCGGTCTGAACCGGCCAGGGCGGATTGTGGCTTTTGCAGGGGCGATCTGCTTTTATTTTTCAGATATCTTCGTGGCAAGAGATCGGTTTGTAAAAAAAGAATTCCTGAATCGTCTCATTGCACTTCCCATGTATTATACTGGGCAATTCCTCTTGGCCTTTTCAGTAGGGTTGCTGAGTTGATAAAGAAAAGTCTTATCAAAAAAACAAGGGAAAAATGTCATCTTTCAGTTCATTAACAAATTATCTGGTTCATACGTTTATTGTGATGGCATTCATAATAACCTTGGGTTTCAACGGAAATGCCAACGCCTTTGAAAAAAGCTTTCCTTTTCATCCCGGTGAAAAACTGATCTTTCAAGCTAAATGGGGGTTTATTCCTGCCGGAGAGGCCGTTATTGAGACACTTCCCATGGCAAACATAAATGGTACCCTGTCATACCATTTTGTAATGGAAACAAAAACCAGTGCACGTATGGATGTTTTTTATAAAGCATGGCAGAGACAGGATTCATATACAGACATAGATATGAATCGTTCAATCTTATACAAAAAACTGAGCAAAGGGAAACATCCAAGAGATGTCATTGTGAATTTTGATTGGGCAAAGCATGAGGCTACCTATTCCAACTTTGGGGAAAAAATGAAACCAATTGCGATCTTGCCGGGCTCTTTTGACCCACTGTCTTTGTTTTTTGTTATTCGCCTTTATGATCTGAAAGAGAATGTCCAAATTGAGATACCCGTTACTGATGGGAAGAAATGTATGCTGGTGAAAGCAACGGTTGTAAAAAGGGAAAAAATTACATTGTCGGGCAAAACATATGATACCTATTTAGTGGAACCTGATATGGAGAGCATTGGCGGTGTCTTTAAAAAGAGTAAAAACGCCAAACTCAAAATATGGTTCACGGCGGATGAAAGAAAAATCCCCGTTAAAATAAGGAGCAAAGCAGGGATCGGATGTTTTATTTTTGAACTTATCTCAGCCGTGCATTACACGGAGTTACAATAAAAAGTAATTTGTTATTATGTAGGAGGTTGCGATGAGAAGATTAATTTTTACAATGAAATGTGAAGCTCCCCGCCCGCAGGGCGGGGCTTCCCGGTAAGGAATAGTTTAATTATATTGCGCCCCTTGACCCCATCTACAAGGCGGGGCTAGCGGGTGCGCTCCCGGTCAAATGGTCTGTGCAAGTCATGGGGGCCAGCCCACTGGATATATGGAAAATTCAGATGGTATTTGAACTGCAATGATATGAAATACTTACTGCTGACTTTTGATATAGAACAGTTTGTTTTACCTATAGAAAGAAACGTTGCTCACAATGTTGAGGATTTATTTAGCATAAGCTATTACGGAACACATAAGATTATACAATTCTTGGATAAACACAAGATAACCTCAACATTTTTTATAACATATGAATATGCCCTTAAGTATCCAGATATAGTTGAAGTACTTATCGAAAATAACCATGAGATTGCTCTCCATGGTTATTCTCACACGCATAATTATAAAACAATGACCGAAAGTAAAGCTTTCCAATATCTAAAAAAAGCAAAGTCTTACATGGAGAAAAGATTTACGATTAAAATCAAAGGCTTCAGAGCTCCCAGATTGCAGGCGCCAACAACTTCTTTGCTCGAAAGGCTTGGTTTCATATATGATAGCTCGCTTCATCCTACGTTTGTACCAGGAAGATATTGCAATCTTTTAAAACAGCGAAATATTTTTCGAGATAATATTTGGGAGATCCCTATCTCAGTTACCTCGCTGAGACTTCCATTTTCCTGGTTCTGGTTTAAAAATTTTGGTCTCACCTATTCAAAATTATGCACAATTGCCAATTTGAAAAGTTCTGATTATGTTAACATCTATTTTCATCCCTGGGAATTTGAGGATGTAAAGTTGAATACAGTTCTGCCAAATTTAGCTTTGAGGAACAATGGTAGCAAATTACTTGAAATCCTTAATGAGTATGTAAAATGGACCAGAATTAAGGCTTTGAAACCAAGCTCTATATACAACTATCTAAATGAAAATTTCCTATAAAAATTAACAATTCAATGCAATGACCACCTCTATAATAGAAAATAAAATCAGCTTTGTAATTCCGGTATATAATGAAGCAGAACTCATTGAGAATACTATTGCAACTGTCTATAAAATTCTAAATGAGAACTACCTACCATTCGAACTGATTATCGGTAACGATGGCTCTGATGATAACACATTGAATGTACTGAACCGTCTAAAACAAAAATATCCTTTCTTGAGGATTATTAATTTTAGTAAAAATCACGGAAGAGGCGCTATACTTACCGAAGCCATTTTGCAATCTGATGGTGAATATATTGTCTACACCGATGCTGACTTAGCAATTGATTTATCATCATTAGAAGCTGCGAGACATTATGCCCAACGTGGGTACGATGTCGTCATAGGTTCTAAACATCTTCCTGAATCCATAGTTGATTATTCAATCATGCGTAGATTATTGAGCGTATTGTACTCAAAAATCGCAAGAATTATATTAAATATAAACATCAGTGACTTTCAATGTGGATTCAAAATGTTTAGAAAAAAGAGCATTATCAACATAATTTCCGGTGTCAATAATAATGGTTGGTCCTGGGACACAGAATTATTACTGCGAGCGCACAACGATGGATTGCAGATAAAGGAGATTCCAGTAATAGTGAGAAACATAAATATGAGAAAAAGCAAAGTAAAGTTGTTAAAAGACTCGGCCACTATGGGAGTCGTCTTATTTAAATTATGGTACATACATAGACATCGCTTAATTAATTAATATTTCGACACTGCCTCAGCCCTAAAAACATGAC
This sequence comes from Pseudomonadota bacterium, assembly GCA_030596145.1. Taxonomy (GTDB): domain Bacteria; phylum Desulfobacterota; class Syntrophia; order Syntrophales; family JADFWA01; genus JADFWA01. The sequence goes on from JAUVKS010000022.1 coordinate 4,757, forward strand.
TAAGTTTGCAATATTATGAGTTTTAATAAGATAAAAACCTCTTTTGATTCAAAACAGTTTATAGATTTATTATTTGATATTGTTTTCTATGGCAGCTTTCTTTTCTTGATCTATGCATCTTTATCATTAGTTGTTAATCTCCCCACCAGTTTTCCACTTGGTGGTCCCGACGAGCCAGCGCATATTGCAATGTGTGAGTACATTGCCGAGTATTGGAAATGGCCTCAATGGGATTCTCATAGAATTTTGCGTTATTGCGATGGTTCAAGTTATGCCTGTAATAGTGTAATTCTATACTGGTTCCATGCATTACTCTATAAAATTACCAACATCCATCGTCTTGGTTCATTCATTTTTTTTATCGGATACCTTTGTACATTAGCTTACTTTTATCGAAAGAATAAAATCGTTGGAATAGTAGGCATCGCTTTTGTAACACCACAAGTGTTATTTACTTTTTCCTACGTAAATCCCGACGTTGGAGCGATATGCGTCGCGTTCTTATTAGGTATAGCAGTAGCAAAATATTTACAAAACCCGAATAAGCCATCAAACCTCTGCTTCTTTTTAGTAATGTCAGGAGCCTGCATAACAAGTAAATATCACATGTGGGCTATCGGATTTGTGCCATTTATATATGCTTTGTTTGTCACGCGAAGAAGCATTTTGCGTTTACCCTGGAAGACCATATTCGTTGCTTTTTTCTTAGCTATTTTAATTGCTTCATGGTGGCCCATAACCAGTTATTTTGCGAACAATGGTGATATAATTGGTTTTCTGGCACAAAAAAAGGCTCGATTGTTATTTGGGGACCCCAATTTATCTCCTTTATCCATATCTTTTGAGTATTTTCCGTTTAGATATTTTCTGTCTCTAACGATTACGTCACTTTACGGGAGATGGGGATGGATGGCTTGTGGATTACCAGGGATAAATTACATAGTGGCAATATCATTGCTCACTCTTCTTTTATTTGTGCTAATCATTCATAACAAAAAGTTGTCATTTTTTTTATTGTTCTTGCTCTTGTTCAACCTTTTTCTTATGGTTATTTTTTCAACTCAACTTGACTACCAGCCACAAGGAAGATATCTGTTTCCGAGCTATTTCATAATAAATGGCATTATTCTATATAAGTTAGCAATTGATCCCAGTCTTCCTGAAAAACCATTTTTCAGGAAGCTGTTATCAACTTTGTCAATATTACTAATCTTATTAAACATGATTAGCATATCAAGTTTAGGTAAGTCATTTTTTATTATTCCATGGTCAAACGAGGTTTCAAAAATCACATCCTTTGATAGTAAGTTACCTAATAAGAGGAGAGCAAATGATGAACAAGTTATTAAACATTGTAAAAAGATTCTTCATAATAATCCACATAATTACATAGCACATATTAATTTAGGACTTGCTTTTCAGAGGCAGAAAAGATTTGAGGATGCAGTTGATCATTATTTAGAAGCTCTGAGAATAGCAAGACATCAGCCTTATAGTCCGATGGTTAACGCTAACCTGGGAAACCTTTTGGCACAACAGGGTGATTTTAAAGCAGCCAGCAGGTACTATATCGAGGCGTTGCGCTTAAATCCCGATTTTAGTAATGCTGTTTATTATAATCTCGCATGTATTTATGCGAGGCAGAATATGAATGATGAATCTGGCTATTGGCTTAAGAAGGCCCGTAAGAAAGGGTTTGACAATTGAGAAAACAAGAGTGGTAGGAGAGATTGCTGCAGGATTCCTTGCCTAAACCGGCTTTGCTAACCCCAGCAACAAATGATAGTACCCCCGCCGATATCTCTTTACGATCGACAACACATCAAAACCGTACTTGATCGGATTGAGATGCGAGACCTCGTCTGCGTAGATGGTAGGAATCGCGATTTCTTTGATTCGCAATCCCAGAACCTTCGCACAGACAATCATCTCCAGGTCCAGGTCAAGAGATGTGCTCAGCCTGGCATAGGGTATGGCGTCGAGGGCTTTTCGCGAATAGACCATATATCCGCTGTGATATTCTGCCATGTTCATTCCGAATGCCAGGTTCTCGATTGCCGTCAGACATTTATTCGCAACGAACTTGTAAAAAGGCATACCCCCGCGAAGGGCTCCGCCTCCAAGCATTCTTGATCCCTGGACGATGTCGGCTTCATCGGTATCGAAGGGCGCGAGCAGCTCGGGGATCTTCTCCGGGGAATACTGACCGTCCGAATGAAGCAGAACTGCAACATCGCCGCCATGCTCGACGGCATAATTCAACAGGGTCGTTTCCGCCGCACCATAGCCTCTGTTTTCCGGGTGATTCAGAATCACGAGGTCGGGCAGCTCGGCGGCGATTCGATCCAGAGCTTCGCGCGTGTCATCCGTGCTGCCGTCATCCACCACAACATATCGATTTATTCTCTGCCTGGCCTCCTCCGGAATACGGGCAAAAACTCCTTCAATGGTTTTCCCCGCATTGTAGGCAGGCACTATCACAAATACATTCTCGACCATGTGGACGAACCTCCAACCATTCTGCCCGCATCGACGTCGTAAACACCCTTGCACGCAGTCCGCGTCAAATCGGTGTCAGAAAAAAATCTTCCCCAAGCCAAACAGGGTCCGTTGTCACCTTCTCGCCAACGTTTGCGGCAAAGCCTATGCCAACGCTTAACCCAGGCCGGTTCCTACATTCTTCAAAACTAACCCTTGGCGTAGTACGCTATCGTCCGCTCGAGCAATTCCCGCAGGCCGAACTTCGGCTCCCACCCCAGTAGTGTGCGGGCCTTTGATATGTCGGGAATTCTCCGGTCGGAGTCCTCGTAGCCCTTGCCATAGAACTCCTCACCCGTGACCTTCACGATCTCCGGCAGCGGAACGTTAGGTTTCTTGAACTTCTCGGCATAAATCTCGCGCATGGTTTCGGCCAGTTGCCGGATGGTGACTTCGTTCTTCGGCGACCCTATGTTGAAAATCTGTTGGTCGCATACGTTGCCGGGGTTCTCAACGATACGGTAGATGCACTCGACGGCGTCATCTATATACGTATAGCAGCGCCGGTGTGTTCCACCGTTGACCAGCTTCATCTGGGTACCGGTAAGAAGCGCTTCCATGAAATAGGAGAACACACGGGGGATACCGTCCGTTTCGCTGGGCAGGTAGTCGATCTTGGGACCGAAGAAATTGAAAGGCCTGATAATGGTGTAGTTAAGTTCCTTCTTGAGACCGTAGGCATGCAGAACTCTCTCCAGGAGCTGCTTGGCGCACGCGTATATCCACCTGTGTTTGCAGACCGGCCCCATGATAAGATCGGTCATATCCTCCGAGAAGGTGGCATATTCGGGATTCTCGGGATCTGGAAGCCTTCCTTCGAGTGAAGCCACGGGGGTCTTTCCATACACCTCGCAGGATGAGAACTGAACCAGACGCTTCCTTTTCTTTACACAGGCCTCCACAATCCGCATGTTCTCATCGAAATTCAACCGGAAGACTTCCAGGGGCATCTTCACGTACATGCCGGGATTGGCATAAGCAATGAGGTCGATGACAAGGTCGACGTCCCGCATCATGTCCTCGAGATCAAAGTCGCACTGCCTTATGTCCCTGTTGACAAAGGTCAAACGCTCGTGATCGAGGGACTCCTGGATTTTGTCTGTGTGGGTGTCGACACCGATGACTGAGTGTCCCTCGTTCAGCAATCGCTCTGTCAGATGTGTTCCGATGAATCCGCCGGCGCCCAGGTTCAGGATTTTCATTCTACCTCTCCTCCTCTATGTTTCGGGCCATTGAATATCTTCCTTATACCTCTGGACAGAGCCTTACCCGGACAAAGGGTAGCACCTCTGTAATCCCTCGGTGACACCGATTGGATCGTAGCCAAGATCCTTCCGGGCAGCCGAGTTGTCCAGATCAGCGTCCTGCTCAATGCGGCTTATCGCGTATCGGGTCAGCCACGGACGCCTCATGATCTTCTCCATGAAAAAAGCGATGATCCTGCATACGGGAACCGGAATGGGGATGAAGAGTTTTGAAAGCCCCTGGTGTTTCAGCATGAGGTGCGCGAGGTCCCAGATGCGGATAGTTTCTCCTCCGCTGAAATTGTAAGTCTTTCCATACGCCTTCTCGTTGTTCGCGATGACATGAAGCCCCTTGGCCATATCATCAATGAACACCGGATTTTTCATGGCCCGTCCGCTTCCGACAAACGACACAATCGGGTACCTTGTGAGCGATTGCAGGAACATCATGAATTCCTGTCCTCCTCCCCTGTCGTAAACCAGCGTCGGACGCACAATCGTGTAATGCATCCTCGACTCGGACTTCACGATCTCCTCGGCAGCCTTCTTTGACCGGGCGTAGTCTGAACCTTCGGGGGAAATAGCGGAAGCTGATGAAACATAGATGAAATGCTTCACTCCGGCAGCAGCGGCTCCCGTGACCATATTCCCGGTTCCTTCGACATTCACTTTCTGCAGAACCGACGGATCACAGGCAATGATGACTGCTGCTAGGTGATAAACCGTCTCGACGCCATCAAAAGCGCTTTTCAGAGATACTGCATCCGCCACATCTCCGTAGACGACCTCACAGGCGACGCCGTTAAGGCGTGAGACGTTTGGATCTCCGGGTAGCGTTAGCACCCGTACCTTGTTGCCGGCCTTTACCAGGGCCTTGACAAGTCGCGACCCCATTACACCCGCCCCGCCTGATACCAGTATCATAGTCGGTTTCCTCTATGTCGGTCAGGCCTGAAGGCGTTACGGTGCGGGGCCGCCACGGCCGGGAATGGTTGAAACATCAAATGCCAGAACATGCCCCAAGTTTGATGTCTATCTTTCATTTCAATGTAAAGCTGTCACATAAGGTTTTGTACTTTTTCCTTACGCAGGCCTCCACGGGGTGAGATCACCAATCTTTGCAAGTATCCCTTTGAAGCATATTTTTGCAGTAATGGGTGTGTTTAACTTGATCTTACGCCCTTGGCGTAGTTTTTAGTTCTTACTGAAATAGACGTCGTAAATATAACTCTCTCCCTCACTCTTTGTATGCTGGGAGTTGATGTAAAAGGACATTCCTTTTACATCCCGCAACTTTCCACCTTCAATGTCGGGAAATAATTTTTTGTAATCCTCCGATACATTACGTTTCTCCGTATACCACTCGTTCAGCCCATCACTCTTGTTTCTTAATACAACATATCTCACCTTGCCGGACAGGGGTTGAGAGCTTGTGACCATAGTGTCTTTTGGACATTCATTGTCCCAGATATATCCGATTACTGGAGTGTTTAATTTCTTTGGCCATCCTGTCGCGGTAAATGCAATGTATATCTGTATAGCCTGATCATCGGTGTCAGCTTTTCTAACATCTCCACCTTTTGGAAGTTTTGTGACCTTCCATTTCCAGTTTAAGAAGGCATATTCCTCTACAATTATCCCTATCTCCCTTTTTATTCCAAAGGATGATTTGCTATCGCTTGCCATATGGAGGCAGAATCTGTCCCCTACCTTTTCGAGCGTGATAACCGGCGTGCCTTTCTTCTTTTCCAGTTTCCACCCTACCGGGGCACCTTTTTTCATCTTGTCAGAGTCAAAACCGGCAACGGAAAACACATCATTTCCTCCAGAAAGAGCTGTTTGCGATAACCCCAGGATTACGAAAACGATCACCGAAAAAAACAGAATGAACTTATTGGTTTTCATTATTGACCTCCTTTTGTTTGTAGAGTTCCATTATGTCAGTTCGCATAAAAACTGAATCAATCTCCTTTACGTATTTCTCTATATTTTTTTTACCGCCCTCTTCTCGATCAACAAGTACAATGACTCGAGCTACGACCAATCCCTCTTCTCTGGCACTCTCTATTGCCGTTGTGGTTGATGCTCCGGTGGTGATAACATCATCTATAATTGCGACCTTTTCTCCTGGCCGGATATTGCCTTCTATCTTACTTTTTGTGCCATGCCCCTTTACACCTTTCCTGACGATAAAGGATTTTATAGGTTTTCCGCGCTGATAGGAAATCAGAGACAGTGCGTTGGCTATGGAGTCCGCCCCGAGGGTCATGCCGCCGGCCGCGGTGACATCAGAACCCTCAAGCATAGCGAAGATGATGTTTCCTATAAGATTCATTCCCTCGGGATCAAGTGTCGTAGGTTTACAATCAAAATAGAAGTTACTCTTCCTTCCGGAAGCCAATGTAAATGGCGGGTCATTACTATATTTAAAGGATCGTTCAACGATGATTTCAGCAAGTCTCTTCTTCATCTCATCATGATTCATATTTAAAACGCCTCTCGCAACATCAATTTTTTAAAAGTCCGTTGTAAATGTTATACATGTTCAGCAATCAGTTTTGAACTGAATGATTACTGGTGATCAGATGTGTTCGATCTGTTATGGTGGAAATAATCCGGGTTAAGGTGAAGGGCTTCCCGGTATTCCGCAGCAGCCATATCCGACCATCCCTTTTTATCATAGTATAATCCCAATGTGAAGTGTATGTCAGCATTGCCAGGATCTATACTGAGTGCTGCTTTTGTCTGTTGTATGGCTTCGTCGAGTTTCCCGATGCCATAGTATGCTTTGCCGCGATGAAATCGCGTATCGCTGTTGTATAGATTAACCCTGAGTGCAACGGATAATACATTGAGGGCTCTCCTGTATTCCTTCAGTTTTAAATATATCTTTCCAAGATTTACCAGGGTGTTTTCATCATAAGGCTTTATTTTCTTCGCCTTTCTGTAAAAGGTTACGGCTTTTCTGAGCTCTCCCTTCTTTGCATAATTAACGGCTATTTCATAAAGGGCATCAAAGTAGTCTGGTTGTAATCTTATTGCTTTACCGTATTCTTTTATTGATCCGTCAATATCACCCTTTACGTCACATATCCTCCCAAGAGAATAATGCACCTCTCTATCTTTCGGGCATTTATCGATCAGGATTCTATAGTATGCTATCGCATTTTCATGTTCCCCTCTTTCAAAGCAAATGTCTCCGAGCTGAGAATAAGCCCAGTAGTAATCAGTATTAACTGCCAGCGCCTTATTATAAAAAAATACGGCATCATCTATTTCCGCCTTGGCCTGGTAGGCTTTTGCCATCATGTAATAATATTTGCCAACCTTTGGGTTTTTCGCGATGGCTTTTTTATATTTATCTATTGCCTTATCAAATCTTTTCTTATCAAAAAATTCTTTCCCCTGAAGGTAATAAGTCTCAGATGATGTTTTTTGTTTGGCTGATACACCCGCAGCGAAAACAGATAGCGCAAAAAAGATTGACAGAATAATCGCGATTTTGTTGATGTTTCTCTTTTTCATATCAGCTTTTAACTCTTTGGGATTAAGGATGTTTTCATTTCAGCCACTAAGACACGAAGTCACTAAAATCATATCATAATTTATGATAACAAGAGGCATTTGATTAATAAATTTTTCCGGAGATTATGGGGAAATATAATTATTTGCTACACTTTGTGCCTTGGTGACTTAGTGGCTGAGTAGTTACTATTTGACATTACTTGTCCCTCAGAACATATTTCACAGGAACCTCAACCCACATGGCTATCGGGAATCCCATTCTCCTTGCCGGCTCAAATTTCCATTTCTTGACCGCCTTCAGGGCAGACCTGTCTAGGATGTGGTATCCAGATGACTTCTTTATCCTTAATTTTCCTATCCTTCCGTTGATAAGCACCTCTGCCGATAGCATTACTACACCCTCATATCCTCTCTTGCGAGCTATCGTCGGGTAGATTGGGGGCATATTTTCATCGTATTGAGGTACAGCCAGGGTCACTTTTGCCGTCTCCAATGATTCCTTGCCCGTTGGTACAAATGAATAGGTTATTTCACTGGCAGATGGACTGACCGGCCGGGTCTTAACCTCTTTCAAGGAAATCGGATTGTTCTGTTTCTTTGGCTTGCTTATCTCCTTTTCTTTCTTGACAACCTCCTTCCTCTCCTTTTTCACTTCAGTTACTACATCAGCAGTACAAGTAGAAACCATGGTTATATTGAGATGGCCATAATCTTTTGCCTTAAAATGAAGAGGCAGTGGGGCACTGTGAATATGAGTTAAGGCAACTACGGCATGAATGACCAGTGCAATCAGGGCAGCAAAAAGGAGGTCCCTTTCAAACATTACTCTTCCCATTTTGTCTCTAGAGACAGATTGACAATTCCAGATTTTCTAACCACATCCATAACTGAAATGACCCGTTCATAGGAGGCCATTTTATCTCCCATGATGACGACTTTTATCTTTGGAAATTTGTCATGATGTGAGGTTAACCGGGAGAAGAGTTTGCTCAGTGCAACCTCTTCTTTATCGAGGAATATCTTTCCATCTGCTTTGATGCCTATACTAATAAAATCTTTTTTATCCACACGGGATGTGGAGGATTGGGGCAGGTCAACCGGTATCCCCCTGTGAACGACCATCGACATCATCATGAATATAAATGCGACCAGAAGGAGGAATACAACATCGATCAGCGGTATCATCTCGATTCTGGCCTTGTCGGAGTATCTCCTTGAAACCTTCATTCTTGGTGATTTGCCCCGTTCCTTTTTTTCTCGAAGATTATCTCCAGGTTGGTGCCGTACTTTTCCATTTCCAGTGCGGCCTTTTCGGTTTTCGAAATAAAATAGTTGTAAGGTATAAGGCTGAAGATGGCGATGGTCAGTCCAAAGGCCGTGGTGATCAGGGCCTGGGCAATCCCCACCGTTATCATCTGCGGGTGTTCCGCACCCACGGTACCCAGCATATTGAATGAATAGATTATTCCTGTAACCGTCCCCAGGATTCCCAGAAGGGGCGAAAGAGTTATCATTGTATCGAGGATTGGCAGATAACGCCTCATCCGCGCGATCTCCGCGTCAGCGCTCATCTGCAGGGCATCCCTCAAGGAAAAATCACGGTGAACCACGCCACAGACCATAACGCTGATGATAAAATCCCGGGTGCTGCCGGTGATCTTTTTTGCTTCCTCAAACTGCCCCTTCTCAATCAGAGACATCAATTCATCCAGTAATCTTCTATTGCGATTTTTCTCTTCTTTGATCCAGAATATTGCCCGTTCAATTATTACCGTAAGCGATACGAGGGAACAAAGGAGAAGGGGGTACATGACCGGCCCCCCTTTGAAAAAATTTTCAAACATAATTGATTCTCTCATTTTGGTTCGGAGTTCCGGGTTGTTATGAACTTTGAACTCCGAACTCGGAACTTTAAACTTTGAACCCGGAACTCAACCTCTGTGCAAGTCGTACCGCTCCGACGCCATCTTTCGCGTATTCTGCGCCGACCGACCGGGCGAAAGATTTGCTCACCACCGCTCCTCCTACTATGAACTTACAATCGAGCTTTTTCTGTCTTGCCAGTTCAATGACCTCTTTCATGTTAACCATTGTTGTTGTCATAAGGGCGGAGAGTCCCACAATGGCAGGTTGGGAAGACTTAATTTCTTCAATGATCTTTTCGGCCGGCACATCCTTACCAAGATCTATAACATTAAATCCATGATTTTTTAACATGAGGGATACTATGTTTTTGCCTATGTCATGAATATCTCCCTTTACAGTGGCAAGAAGAACAATCACCTTCTTTTCCTGTGTTGATATATTTTTTTCAAGATAGGGATCAAGATATTCGAGTCCCTTTTTCATTGCTTCAGCACTGGCGATAAGCTGGGGCAGAAAATACTCTTTTTTATCAAATAAGTCACCCACTTTTATAATGGCCGGAATCATTACGTCTTGAACAAGACTGTCAGCAGATGTCCCGGACGAAAGAGTTTCCTTTACAAAATCATCTATTTCTTCCCTGTTTCCTTCCAGAATTGCCTGAAACACCTTTTGCTCCGGCAAGGGTTTCCCCTCCTTTAC
>JAUVKS010000192.1 GCA_030596145.1 Pseudomonadota bacterium
GAGCTTGGGGATCAATGTGTCGGAAAGACAGTTATCTATGGATGAAATCACAGCGGCATCTGCCGATGGAAGCCTGAAGGAGGTCTTCGCTTCCGGGACCGCGGCGATTGTCTCTCCCGTGGGGCAGATATATTATAAGGAGAAGGAATATATCATCAATGATGGGAAAACGGGGCCACTCACGGAGAGATTGTATAACGAGATACTCCAGATTCAATACGGAGAGAAAGATGACCCCTTTGGGTGGAGAATAAAGATATCATGACCGCTGAACACTTGCATTGTTGGCCAGATATGAGTCCTTTTGTTATATCCACAGATATGTGGATAGGGTTGTGGATAAGTTTGTTGATAACAATTGTAAGTGTTAAATTTCTGCCACCTTATACCATGTTGCATATGGTTTAGGCAAAAAATAAAGCTAATTATTACAGCATGATACGCTATTTCGTTCTATCTCTCGTATATTGTTCCCCTTTTTCAGGACAGTTATTAACTCTATGAAAAAAATATGCCACTTTTAGGTTATTAGGTATGAATTTTTGCATAAAATTAGTGATGATCGGATGGATTGTTTTTTCCCTCTTCTTACCGGCACTTGCAGATTCCATAGCCTTGGAAGATCTGATAACAAAAATACAGGAAAGCTATGAAAGAGCAGAAAGCTTTGAGGCGATGTTCGTCCAGGAAGTAACCATTAAATCCATCAACAAAACCGAGAAAGAGGAAGGGATCGTATATTTTAAAAAACCGAAGAGGATGCGTTGGGTTTACAGTAACCCAGAATTAAAAGAGTTGGTGGTAAATCCGGAAAAGGCATGGTTTTATATTCCAGAGGATAACATTGTTTATATCCAGGATGCTGAAGAAATCCTTAAATCAAAGCTGACAGTACGATTCCTTTCAGGCATAGGAAAACTCAGGAATGATTTTCAGATAAGCTTTTCACCGAAACCTACTAATGAAGAAGGGAATTATCTCCTTGACTTAATTCCCAAGGGTTTGGGGGGTGGTATTGAGAAGATATTGCTTGTTGTGGATAAGGATGATTTTCAGATAATGGGGTTCGACTTTATAGACATCTATGGGAACATTACTCGAATCACATTCAAAGACATTAAAGTAAACAATGAACTGCCCGACACTTTTTTTAAATTTACACTACCGCCGGGAGTTGAAATCTATGACATGCAGAACGAATCGAACTAAAAAAGCACACAACCTGTCCATGTTATCCTGTCGGGATAAAACTTATTATCTAAGCTAAACTTATCCAGCAAGGCAAGGACGTCGATCGCTATCGATTCCAATGATACTCTTGCCTTATCAGGGTACGGACATGGTTTGTCGAATTTGGCCTCACATTCATTACATAGAGCACAACTTCCACCGATCATCCCCCAGATATCTTTTATCCCTTTACTCATTAAAAAGTTTTCAAGTTGAAGAATCTTGTGGTGAAAAGCTACTTTAGCTATTTCCGCACCCTTACGGTCTTTATTCACCTTCAGTGGCTTAGAATATTGGAGTAATATGCCATGCTTGTATTTTTTTAGTCGCTTCTTATGTTCTTCTAATGAGCCAACATATGGTGGACACATATAGTGTTTGCCAAAGTTTTTGCATTTATCCTCTGAACAAAGATTCTTTATCCTCTGTTCTGGAATGAGGATATCCGGGCTAAATTCTAAACAGGTCTCGATCTCCAGTTGCTTTGTAGCTTGCAATATACTTTTCAAAAGTGAATTTTCTGCCTTGCTGCTCATAAATTGTCACCTCTATCTATCTGAACTTTCAGTAAAATCACCCTTACATTTTTTCCACAACATGTCTGATTTTTTTGCTTTCCACCAATTCCAGGAATTGTTCTCCCAATGGGGCACAAAAGTCAACCACCCGCCACCAGTTTTTTATTCGGGTTTCCGGATCATCGACAAATCTTTTGAAATCGTTGCGGTCGGGTATTTTGCTACCCGGAAATTTTCGGGTAAGTTTTTCAGAGGGATAAATCATTAAAACGTTCTCCAGGATGCTTTGATGCGGTCTGCGGTATTTAAGCTTTTTATCCAGCCAGCTGGGAATGATACGTTCCTGATGATGAAAAAGGAGGATGATATCATCATCTTTTGCCGCATACTTCTGGTTGAGATGATAATCGGTCAGTCCACCGTCTCTGTAAATGCCGGGTGGCGCACCGTCGATATTTTTAATACCTGTGATGACCAGTGGAATAGCACCGGATGCAAGAACGGCGTTCTTAAAATTTGCTTCACTCAGTGGAATGGCCTGTCCATTAAAATCATCTTTAATACTAAAAAGGGGAGGGTGGACACCGCTATAAAATACCACCCGTTGAAAAAAACCATATAGCAAAGAACGATTTACTGCGTTGAACAGGTAGCAGCTTCCCAAACCTGTACTTTGTATCAATTTTCTCTCGAAAGCAACAATGTGTCTGGCCCGTGCCGTTGCAATCGCCAGACGATACCTTTTGTTGGCCAGGGCAAATGGAATTGCATTATCATCAAGATATGTATTCATGATATCGCGGATAGATTGTTGGATGGTAAGAGGAGTAACTGTTCTGTTATACCGCATGGAAATATATGCATCCATGAGATTGCGGTAATTTCTTACGGGATCCGGTTGCACCCAGGCTGCAAAGCGCCATGCACCGGCAGATGAACCGGCTAAAAGCACCGGCTTCGATCTCCCGAGTATTTCATTTTGCAAGAGGGTTAAGTCAAAGCCACTGGCCACAAGCCATCTCGGACCTACAGCAGGTCCAACGTAGGTAGTAATACTGTCAAAATCAAAACCGCCGTCTTTGATTATCTCGTACGCAAGTTTTCCTGCCTTAATGCGGATGGTATCCATAATAGTTCAAGAGTTCCTGAAAATTAGCAAAAAAGAGTAATTTATCAAGGGTTGAGAAATAATTGAATAGTCTTGACACAATTCCCTACCTTCGGTACATTATAAATTCTCAAACAACTGTTTATTAATCTTAGAAAGGAAGGACTATGAACGTCAAGGAAAAGATTATTAAAATAGCAAAGAATGCCAGAAGTGCCGCCAATATTCTTGCAAATGTTTCATCCGATGTTAAAAACAGAGCATTGTTACAGATGGCGGAAGAACTGATCAGTCGGACCGACTACCTCGTTTCCGAAAATGCGAAGGATCTTGGGTATGCCAGGGGAAAAGGCCTTTCGGCGGCCATGATAGACAGGCTTACCCTCGATGAAGCCACAATAAAGGGAATGGCAAATGGACTTGCGGAGGTTGCGGCCCTGCCGGATCCGGTTGGAAAGGTTACCTCTATGTGGAGAAGACCTAACAACCTGCTCGTTGGAAGGATGAGGATTCCGCTTGGTGTTATAGGTATTATTTATGAATCACGCCCCAACGTTACGGCGGATGCTGCTGCTCTCTGCCTCAAGTCTGGAAATGCCGTCGTCCTGAGAGGGGGGTCTGAGGCAATAAACTCCAATATAGCCATAGCCATGTTACTTCAGCAGGTTTTGCGAGATGTGGGGATTCCGGAAGGCGCCATACAGATTATACCTGTGACTGACAGGGAGGCGGTAGGTGTAATGCTTCAACTTGAGGAGTATATCGATATTATTATTCCGAGGGGCGGGGAGGAACTGATCAGGGCAGTTGTGGAACAGTCAAAGATACCGGTTATCAAACATTACAAGGGTGTCTGTCATGTCTTTGTCGATGTCAGTGCGGATATCGACATGGCTCAGTCGATATGCATGAACGCTAAAACCCAGAGGCCTGGGGTCTGCAATGCCATGGAGACCCTTCTGGTTCACAGGGACATCGCGGAAAAATTTCTGCCGGTAATGGCGGAAAAATTCCGTGAC
>JAUVKS010000204.1 GCA_030596145.1 Pseudomonadota bacterium
ATTCCTGTCCTTCTGCCGGATACATGGACAGTATAACCTTCACTCTTAAAAAAATCGGCAAACCACCTCCCGATACCGCCGGTGCCGCCGATGATTCCTATTTCAAAATTTTTCATAAAAAACAACCTCACTACCCCCGTAATGCCCTCTGTCTCAACAGGTGATCCGCGAGGACAATACTGACCATTGCCTCACAAACAGGAATGATGCGGGGGATTACCGAAACATCATGTCTCCCCTTTATCGATATATTCACCGGTTTTCCATTAACATCAACAGTTTGTTGTTCCTTTTCGATGGATGAGATCGGTTTGCAGGCAACCCTGATGACTATTTCATCTCCGTTGGTAATGCCGGCAAGTATCCCTCCGGCATTGTTCGTCAAAAACCCATCCGGAGTAATGGGGTCATTACACTGGGAACCTGACATCCTTGCGGCCTGAAAACCTGCACCTATCTCCACACCCTTAACCGTTCCTATACTCATGAGTGACTTGGCCAGATCGGCATCGATTTTGTTAAAGACCGGCTCCCCCAGACCGGCCGGACACCCCCTGGCCAGGATCTCCACAATACCCCCAACGGAATCCCCGTTGGTCTTTGCCTCCTCTATTTTTGCCTCCATTTTTTTTGCTGTATTACTATCTGGACATCTTAAGTAGTTTTTATCTACGTCCTCGTAGGATATCCGCTCAACGGCAATACCACCCAGCTCCATGGTATAGGCTATGATTTGTATGCCTGCATGTCCTATAATCTTTTTAGCAATGGCACCTGCTGCCACGCGGGCTACCGTTTCTCTGCCTGAAGCACGTCCTCCTCCCCTGTTGTCACGGATGCCATACTTCTTATGGTAGGTAAAATCCCCATGCCCCGGCCTGAAGATATCCTTCATCTCGTCATAGGCCTCGCTTCTTGCATCCCTGTTTTTGATGATCATGGAAATTGGAGTTCCTGTGGTTTTATCCTCAAAAGTACCGGAGAGGATTTCCACCACATCTTCCTCCTGTCTCGGTGAGGCTGCCGGACCCTGTCCCGGTTTTCTCCTGTCCAACTCCTTTTGAATATCCGATTCATTCAAATCAATATTGGGAGGACATCCCTCTACAACAACTCCTGTCGCCCTGCCATGTGATTCTCCCCAGGTGGTAATCCTGAAAAGTACTCCTGTTGAATTTCCCGACATGTTTTATCTCCTGGGTTTTGAGTTCCGAGTTCAAAGTTTCCGACTCAGAACCCTATATATTTCATCCACTATTTCATCAATGCTTCTTTCCGAGGTGTCAATGGTAAGATCTGCCAACCGGCGATAGATGGGTGTCCGCATTTCAAGCATATCCACGGTTTCTCTGTAAAGGTCATTATCCGAAAGGGAAGGCCTCTGTTCGCTGCTGACTTCATCCCTTCCCATCCTTTCGATGATTGTTCCGACATCGGCGGAAAGCCAGACAAAGACCCCCATTTTTCTCAGAGTATCCTGATTTTCCGCATCCATAATTGCCCCGCCACCCGTTGCAATGACGCTCTTTTTGACGGCGGAAAGTTTTCTGATAATCTTTCTTTCTTCTTTACGGAAAGATTCCCAGCCCTTTTCTTCGACGATTTCTCTTATAGTCCTGCCGGTATGCTCTTTTACAAGCTCATCCGTATCATGGAAGGGCACTTGCAACCTTTCTGCAATCTTTCTTCCCACAATTGATTTCCCTGTACCGCGGTAGCCTATCAAAATAATGTTCACAGTGTACCTCGAAAATCATCCATCCGTAAGCTGTAAATACGCCCCTACTCTACAGGAATCCATATTGCCATACAACAAGTTTCGTATACTGCACCAGATATAATTTGCTATTTTCGGGATTATTGAATATTATATTGCGAAATAAATTAGAAGATATAATGATAATATAAAATGGATGAATTTACAAAAAAGTCGTCATTCCAATTCAAAAGTTTGGTTTCAGTTTTACTTGTTACAGTATTGCTGCTTCTATTTGTTTCCTTCTCCTTCGCAAATGAAAAATTTCCAAAACCCACAGGCGCCATCAACGATTTCGCCGGTGTTATCCCCCCTCAATATAAAAATGCTATGAACAGTTTAGCCCTTGAGGTACTGCAGAAGACGGGAACATCGGTTGTCGTCGCCACCTTTAAGAGTATCGGGGATAATGACCCCGCTGACTTTGCAAACAGGCTGTACGAGGCTTGGGGCATCGGGAAAAAGGGAGAGGACAAGGGTGTACTTATTTTTCTTGCCGTAAAGGAGAGAAGAGTGAGGATTGAAACCGGCTACGGCGTTGAAGGGATACTTCCTGATGGTCTTGTCGGCGAGATACTTGACAAATATGTAGTGCCACATCTTAAAAAAGGGGATTACGGCAAGGGCCTATCAAATGCCATGGTAGTTGTATCAACAATCGTGGCCAGAGATGCAAAGGTTTCTTTAACAGGGGAATCACCGTTCTATAAACCGAGAACACACAGGACAAGTAAGGGGGGAAATCTCTTTACACTGATCCTGCTCATCATTGTCATGACAATGCTTTTGGGCACAAGGCGGGGAAGGGCTATGCTCCCGTTTCTCCTGCTTATGCTACTTATGGGTGGAGGAGGTAGAGGAGGAGGCGGCTTTGGCAGCTTCGGCGGAGGCTTTGGTGGCTTTGGCGGTGGAATGAGCGGCGGCGGTGGTGCCGGTCGGGGATTTTAAAGTGAGGTAGAAAAATGGCTAAAAAACCGGAAGAAATATTTTCAGAAATAACTAATGATTTCAAAAAGATCTTTGGAGATGATCTCATCTCTATCACTCTTTACGGCAGTGGCGCCGGAGATGATTACATTTCTGGAAAATCTGATCTCAATTTTCTTATCGTGCTGTCAGAAGAGGGAATAAATAATCTGGATCCGGCAATTGATGTGGTTTCCAGATGGAGAAAGAAGAAGGTAGCCACACCTCTCTTCATGACAAAGTCTTACATCAATTCCTCACTTGACTCATATCCCATTGAATTTCTCAATATGAAGAGAAGCTATATCACCGTCTTCGGGGAAGACGTGCTGAAGGAATTGTCCTTTGAGCCTGATCTTCTCAGGTTGCAGTGTGAAAGGGAGTTGAAAGGGAAGATACTCCATTTAAGGGAAGGGTTTCTGGAAACCGAAGGGAAAGAAAAAAGGGTGAGGGACCTGATTAAGATATCCCTTACCGCTTTTGTCTCCATCTTTAAAGCGCTTTTGTATCTTAAGGGAGCAGAAATACCCCAGGGAAGACGTGAGGTTATCAAATCTGTTGCCGGAGAATTTGGAGTAAATGCCGAGGTGTTCCTGCGATGTGCAGATGTAAAGGAAGATAAGGAAAAATTTTCATCATCTGAAATAA
>JAUVKS010000036.1 GCA_030596145.1 Pseudomonadota bacterium
ATGCTTCATCTATGTATTTAACTGGTTCACCACCCACAATAAAATCCTTTTCATCCTCTTTATCATAGTAATGAAGATTAGTTTTTTGGGGAATGGCGCTATATATGCCAACTGCATGTTTATGCATAAACCATCCCAAACTTGTAATCATTCCTGTAGTGTAAACTCCTTTTGAAATGTTGTCCGCCAGTGTGGCTACTGCATGAAGGCTATAATTATTTCCGGGGCCTCCAAAAAATCCCAACCCCCCGGTTAAAGTTAACGGGCGGTTGTCATCTGTTAGATTAAGCATACGACGGGCTATTGTAACCGAGCTGGGAAAACAGCTGTAAAAATCAAAGCAGTCAATGTCATTCAACGACAGTCTACTTCGTTTCAGAGCTTTTATTGCTGCCTCCTTAAGTGGTGCACTTGTAGTAAAATTTGATTTCTGAATTAGAAAACGTTGACGATCCTCGGCATAGGCCCCGGCTATAAAAAAAACGGGGCGTCTATCCTTTTGGTGGAAAGCCTTGGCTTTTTCTTCGGACATAAGGATTACTGCGGCACCAACATCCACTGAAATCAATGAATTCATAAGTTTTGTATACGGAAAAGCAATTAGCCGGTTAGTTTTAGTAGGGGTTGTAATTTCTCGGGCCGTGAGAGGGCTCTTTGTCCATGCATTTGGGTGGTTGGCTGCCACGTGGCTAAAGCCGCTCCACATCTTGCCAACCCTTTCTAAATATGTAGGTAAGTCTAAACCGCTTTCAGCCCACAAAGCGACTTCATAAAGGGGAAAGCCGTGCATGGGAAGGCTGATTCCGTGTTGGGTTTCAATTTCTGCAGATCCGATCATATCCTCACGCTCATGCTCTCCGACCAGTCCCTTGAAAAGAGCACTACCCTCGACGGGATCTGTCTTATGCCTTGGATAGTATGTTTCTCCACCAGCGATCAGTACCGTATCCAATTCGCCTCTTGCGATCATACCGGCTGCTTTGCTAATCAGAGATTGCGGTGAATCTCCACCAATCTTCGAAACCAAAGTAAGGCGCGGTGAAACACCGATTTTCTCGGATAACAAATCAGCAGCATCCGGATAAAACTTACTGAGAACTCTAACCACCATTATACCGTCAAGTTTCTTTAAAATATCGATGTCCCCAGCTGTTTCGGCTGCTTGCCGTGCAGCCTTTATCATCAGACCAAGCGGGTCAAGGATATTTTTTTCATCTTTACCCTGGCTAACTTGGCCCCATCCAGCGATTACAACTTTTTGTTCCATTGAATACTCCCAGAGCGTACTTGTTAAATTTAAACATGAAGCATAACGCTGTAAATTACCTGCCTCTATAGAGTGCCTGCGTAATAGAGGCAGGTATCACAATAGCATGCCTGTCTCTTGCCTCCCTTATGACATGACTTACTCTTCACCTTTGACGATCTCCGCCGCCTTGATGAGTAGCTCAGAAAACTTGCGATGCGCATCTTTACTTTTTTCCGTTAGTGTTATCTTTGCCTCGTTGATACGTTTTTCCATGTTAACAACCGCTTTGTTGATGGTCTTCTCCCCTTGGTTCCTAGTACGGCTATACCATACCTTGGCCTCCTCCAGATAGACGTGTGCCTGGTCGATGGTTGCCTGGGTACTCGCAGCAAATTGTGCTTTCAGTAAGGCTGCTTGGGCCTCGATATAGGCATAGCGCTTGTGGAACAAGTTAGCCTCTTTACTCTCCTTTATGCGGGTACCATACGCCTGAAGCTGTTTATCGGTGTGTGCAATCAGGGTGTCAAGCTTTCCTCTGGCTTCCTTGACATTACCGGTGAGAGCCTTTTTGGCTTCACGCGTTTGGCTTTGCAGTTTTGCAATTCCCTGACCGGTCCTTTGAGTGGCGCTTGCCTTGGCTTCGGATAGATACCCTTCTGCCTCGGTCAGAGCCAGTTTCGCCTTTTCCGGGGCCTGATCTATTTCTAAGGCTATCTTGGCCTTGAGTTGCGCAGCTTTTGCCTGAGTTAGAGCCGTGAAAGTGGCGGCACTCTTCCTCAAAACGATTGCTCTGACCTGCGTCTCTGCGATAGCAGCACTCAACGCTGCGTCTCCCCTGTAAACAAGA
Organism: Pseudomonadota bacterium; assembly: GCA_030596145.1. Taxonomy (GTDB): domain Bacteria; phylum Desulfobacterota; class Syntrophia; order Syntrophales; family JADFWA01; genus JADFWA01. Next base: position 2,097 of record JAUVKS010000036.1, read on the forward strand.
TTGGTCAAATCCAAAGCGGCCTGTTGACCTTTTTCTTGAACTGCATTCTTTACCGTCTCGACCTGGTTTTCCAGATCGCTTATCCGTTTTCGAGTGGTCTTATCGGCGCTTTGATATGCCTCATTCAAATATATTTTGACTTCCTCCAGGGAACGAAGCGCGGCTTCCTTGTTTTTGTTCAGCCAGAGTTCAGAACGGGCCTCGATCAGAGCGACTCTGGCTTTTGCAAGAGCAACCTGAGTTTTAAGGGCCTGTTGCCAGTTCTTTTCAACACACTCACCCCTCTTGGTTTGGTATGCCTGTTCCGCGGCAGGAACCGCAGATATGGAATAGCTAATAACCAGAGCGAATACCAACAGTGTTATTGCAATTGTTTTCTTCATGATCGTTCCTCCTTCTCTTTTTTAAGGGCATCCTTTGCCCCTTTCCATAATCCGGAGAGACCGCCTTTTGCCACGACCAGAGATCTCTTCCCGAGTTTCTTGGCCTCTTCAGCTGTGACCTTGGCCGCTTTGCCGGCGGCTTTTGCAGTTGCTCTGGCCGCATCCTTCCCTGTTTCCTTCAGTCGTTCAGCCACCACTCCCGCAACATGTTTGGCTTTCTCGCCCAGTACAGAGGTGGTTTTCCGGGACTGATCAGCGAGGTCGTTCAATATATCCTTTGCCACATCTCCGGAATGTCTTGCCACTTTGCGGGCAGTTTCTAAAAAAAGTTCTTCGATTGCCTCGATATCTTCCTTCGTCTGGGCAAGGTCCGCACGGAGAAATGCCTTTGTCCTATTACCGACGGATTCTACTGCCGACGCGATTCCTTTCTGTGTTCCTTCAAAGGCACCGCTGGTGACATCTTTAACTTTTTCACCAGTCTCCTCGGCAGCCTCCACTGCAGCAGAGATAATCTTGTCGGTTATCTTTTTTACCCTTTTCGTACTCAGAGGGCCTTCACCCAGAGCTTTTTCAGTGGCGTCGCTGGTAATCTGAGCCACGGTCTCTTTGACGTCCTTGCCTGACTCAATGGCCAGCCTGACGGCTTCCTTAACTGTTTCTTTAGTCAGCCCCAGTAGTTCCGTACTTTTCAGTTTGGTGTCGGCTACAGCAGTTTCCACACGCCTCCTGGCCTCTTCTGATAGTGAAGTTCCTGCTTCTTTTGCACCTTCCAGGCCTTCCCTGACACTCTCGGCCAATTTCACCTCTTCCTCTTTGAGTTGCTCTTCGAGTTTCCTCAATTCCTCCCGGGTGGCCTCTATTGCCTGGTCGCTCTGGCTGCGAATACCGGAAATCGCGCCTTCTACGGCTCCCTCCACGGTCTCTTTCGCGTCAACTCCAGTCTCCTTTATCCCTTCAGCGGCGGCGGCCACGGCATCCTTAACCACAGAGCGAAGGCTTTCAACACCACCTTTGGTTTCCGCGACGGCATCGGATACCGCTTCCCTAACAATGTCCCGCACCTTCTCTGTAGTAATCTGACCTACCTCTTTAGCCTTCTTTAATTCTTCTACGATGCGGTCTTGCATCTGGTTTACTGTCATGATTTGTTCCTCCTTGTTAAAATATATATCTTGGAAACGTTACCAAACGTCAATAAAAAACAATTCCTTTTTTAGATTCCGCCTCTTTTTTTGATGTCAAGATTGTCCAATTGTGTCCTTCAGTAAAGGAAGCATGAGCTGGAGTGCCCGCTGTCCCTCTTCTATGGTCTCATCGGCACGGTTGAATTCCAGCAGGCCGATATGAGACAGACGGGGTGAAATCAATACATCAGGTGGATCTCCCGCCATCCTTTGTCGGGTTATTCTATCCTGCATAATATTTATGGAGTTTGCCATCACCTCAAAAAGAGATGGTCCTCGATCAGCATGATTCTGACTAAAACGACTGACGACCAAAGACTTACTCCGCTTCATTGTATTGTCCAAATAGGCGGTGAGCTGATTTCGTAGTCCATGCTCCTCTACCTTCTGTTTTTTGGATACATTCTGAATACCTTTTCGGGCTGTCGTTCGCTTACCCACAATGTCTGAATTCAGATTGACGGCAATAACAATGTCTGCCCCCATGGCCCTGCAGAGAGATACCGGGACCGGATTCACCAGACCACCATCCACGAGCCATTGTTCTCCTTGCTTAAAGGGAGTAAATATTCCGGGCATGGATATACTTGCCCGAATGGCATCCATGAGGGAGCCCTCCTGTAGCCATACCTCATGGCCCGATGTCAGGTTTGTAGCAACGGCAGCAAATGGTAAGGGCAGGTCTTCGATATTGGGATCAGACAGGGTTGTCCTGAAAAATTTGGTAATCTTATCACCTTCTATGAGACCCGAGCGAGGTAGCCTTACATCCATGAAACCTAAAATATCGGACCAGGCAAGTTCACGTGCCCACTCTTCCAATTGATCCAGAAAGCCTGCTGCCAGAGCACTGCCCACAATTGACCCTATGGATGTCCCACACACTATATCAATATCGATTCCTTCTTCCTGCAGGGCGCGGATTACACCTATGTGGGACCAGCCGCGGGCAGAACCGCTGCCGAGAGCAAGTCCAACCTTTTTTGTTTTGCTCATCTCCTGTCTCCCGTGATTCGCGAGAAGACGATGCTGTATATCGTCCTTTTACGTTCTTCTATCCGTCTGAATAAATGCTTATTGGAAGTTCTGCCTTGTTGAGTGATACCTCTTCAGCCCGTTTTCTGAAATCTTTAATCACTTTCTCACAAAGATTCACTCCGAGAACACTCAAAGCATTATTAATAATAAAACTTTTATGTTTCACCATCATGGCAAATTCAACGGATGCACTTCTCACATCCTCATTGAAAATCCAATGACCGGAAAATTCTTTAAATGGGCCATTATCCTGTTTGAAATGTATGGACCTGTTTTTTTCAAATTGGGCGACCATCTGCACCTTCCCCCCGAGCAAACGGCTACTTAACGATGCGATCATGTAATTATCTTCCTTTTTCAGGACATTCACCGGCTTCATTCCATGGATGAATTCATGGTATTTCTCAATGTCTGCGGCAACCTGATAGGCGATCGAAATGGGCATATTTAGCTGTTCCGTTTTTCTGAATGTATGCATTGCTGGCAACTATTCACCACTCTGAAGTAGCTACAATTTTTCAAAAATCAGTCTCAGTGCACTGACTAATGGTGGTGGTTTATGTAAGGTTATTTTCTCCTGATAGAAGGCCTTTTCAGGTTTGCTGTTAATTTCTTCCTTTGCCGCTATTACCATGAAATGCAGTCGGTTCACAATGTTTACTTCACTGGTGCCGGCATCCATGTCGAGAGAAAGAAGATTCAGATGGGGAAACATGACCTTTAGCCTTCTTTCCAGTCCCCTGCCTGTGATGTGATTGGCAAGACATCCAAAAGGTTGCAGGCATACAATATTTCTTGTTCCATTCTGTAACATTGCGATCATCTCCGCGGTCAGCAGCCAGCCCTCACCAGCCTGATTGGCAAGGCTTATGGCACCGCTCGCTGCCTCTGCCAGTTCGTTCAGGTCATGGGGTTTCCGATGATACCGGAAGTTCCTCATAACTCTTTCTGTTCGTGATATGTAATATCGGTTATATTTATCAAGTGCGCGTGTCAGCAGCCTGTCTGTTATAGAGTGCTTCAAATATGCGTTTTGATTAAATTCCTCATTGACAAAGTTTTGCGCGAAAAACCCTGAAAGTGATGGCAAAACCACTTCAACTCCCTGTCCAATTAACCATTCTATAATGTTGTTATTTGAAAAGGAATTATACTTGACAAAGATTTCTCCTAATACCCCAACGACAGGAATCGGTTCGTTTTTAACGCCTACCGTGTTAAATTCGGAGACGGCCTCTTTAAGTAGATTCAAAAGCCCTCCGAAATTCGCTTCCTCTATCCACTTTTCCATCTTTGACAGGTATTTTTTCTGTATCGCTTTGGTTTCTCCTGCTCTTATCTCACGTGCAGCTGTGGCAAGATACATCTTGGAGAGGGCATCGGTAAAGATAAGTCCCATGCCCAGTCTCTTAGTGAACCCCGATTGCGAGTTAATGTCTCCTGTTGAAAGGGTCAGGACAGGTACATCGCCAAACCCTGCATTGACGATGGCCTTTTTTGTGAGAGAAACATAATTGGATGCCCTGCACTGACCTCCGGTCTGGGTGAGCATGACAGCAGTCTTTTTCGGATCATATTTCCCGGACTGTAATGCCTTAATGATGTCTCCTATGACAATAATAGCGGGGTAACACATGTCATTGTTGACATATTTAAGGCCGGTATCTACGGAAGACCTGTCCTGAGGGGGAAGTACTTCTACCTTGTAACCGAGGGGTCTGAAAGCTGCAGGAATGGGTGGTGAATATAGTGAAGAGAACCAGGGAACAATTATTGTTCTTTCCATCTCTTTTGGCATACGTGCACAATTTATTCTTTTATTTCTGCCCTTTGCTTTTTGCCTCTTGCCTTTTGTCTCCTTCACAGCCTCCAGCATGGAGCGAAGCCGGATTTTTACCGCCCCGAGGTTGGCGATCTCATCCATCTTGATAAGGGTGTAAATCTTGCCGGCACCTTTTATTATGTCTCTTACTTCATCGGCAGATATCGCGTCCAGTCCACAACCAAAGGATGTAATATGAATCAGCTCGGTCTGTTCAGTATCAGCCACATACTTTGCAGTGGCAAGGAGCCTGTTTATATAGGACCATTGTGTAAGTATATTGCTATCTTCCAAGGTATATTGTTCAGTGAACGGAATGGCATCCTCGGAGATTACATCAATTCCATGTCCTGTGAGCAGTTCAGGAATACCGTGATTGATAAGTGGGTCAATATGGTAAGGCCTTCCAGCCAGGACAATTACAAGGCGGTTATTTTCCCTCGCACTATTAATGGTGTCAGCAGCCATATCTTTCAGTTGCTCTTTATATTCTCTACAAACAGCAATGCCCTTGTCTGCAGCCAGATAAACCATCTTTTTATTGATCCCGAATTGTCTCGCGAAGGTATAAAGCTGTTTTTTGAGAAGGGTACTGTCTCTAAAGCTGATAACGGGGCTATCTATCGGTACTCCATATTTCCCTTCCGGATCAATGGAACTTCTAAGGACATCCGGATATCCGGTGACCACAGGGCAGTTGTAACTGTTCAGGGCATCTGAATGTTCCTTGTTTTCATAAACAACCGTCGGATAAAATATCCGGTCAATCCCTTTTTCTGTCAAATCAATTATATGACCATGGGCAAGTTTTGCCGGAAAGCAGATATTGTCCGACATAACCGTACCGATTCCCTTTTCAAATAATTTAACACTGGATGGATCAGACAAAACCACCTTAAAGCCGCACTCTACAAGAAACGTGCACCAGAAGGGAAAATTCTCATACATATTCAGGGCGCGGGGAATACCGAAGGTCAAAACAGGTGGCTTGTCCGGCTCCATTTTGCGATCAAAGAGGAGTTTGATCTTTTTAGCTATAAGGTTTCTGCCATGTTCTTTGGACTGTAGTCCATTCGTAAAAAAACGCTCACATCGATTGCCGGTAAAATAATTTCTGCCGTTTTCAAATGTTAGTTTGGTTGTGCTGCATCTGTTTTCGCATCCCTTGCAGTGAAAGATCTTTTTGGTGAAAACACATTCCTGATCGAGTAAATCGAATGCGCTGAATTGCGAGACCTCAGAGGAGTCTGTCTGATAGTTGTGAAGAGCAGTGAGCGCCGCGCCGTATGCCCCCATCAATTCAGAGATATCAGGACGTATCACCTCCTTTCCGAGCAGAATTTCAAAGGCGCGCAGAACGGCGGGATTGCGGAAGGTGCCACCCTGTGCAACAATTTTCCCTCCCAGTGTTTCGGTGTCTTTTAATTTAAGCACCTTATAGAGGGAATTTTTTATTACCGAATAGGCAAGCCCGGCCGAGATATCTGAGGCGGTTGCGCCTTCCCGCAGGGCCTGTTTGACTTTTGAATTCATAAAGATCGTGCATCTGGTTCCCAGATCGAAGGGATCGTTTTTTTGACAGGCAAGCCTGGCAAATTCAGATACATCATAGCCCAGTGAATGAGCAAAAGTCTCAATAAAGGAGCCGCATCCTGATGAGCACGCTTCATTGACCTGAATGTCTGATACGGTGCCGTCACTGATATAAATAGCCTTCATATCCTGGCCACCGATATCAAGGATAAAAGAAACATCCCTGTCAAACGATTTTGCTGCCCGATAGTGAGCCATAGTTTCCACGACGCCGTCATCCATGCCAAAGGCGGCCCTGGTCAGGTCTTCTCCATAACCTGTTGCTGCCGTTCTGACAATATGCGGTGTAACTCCTGCCTGTTGAAATTGTTCCTGAAATTCTTTCAACCCTGTCCTTACCGCGTGGACAGGGTCACCGTTGTTGGGAGCGTAATATGTTAGTATTATCCTTTCCTGATCATCAATAAGAACGATCTTTGTTGTGGTGGACCCGGAATCAATGCCCAAGAAGCACGGCTTTCCGTTGACCTGAGAGATGTCTGTCTTTCTCACCGAATGCTGTTCGTGATTTCTTTCCCAGGCCTCGAACTCCGCCGGATTACTGAATAGCGGAGGGAGTCTGTTTCCAGTATCTTGTAAAGCAGAAACCTTTCCCGTCTTCAACAATTGTATTAGCTTTTGTATTTCAATTTTAAAGTTCTGGTCACTCCTGTTCTCAATTCCGATCGGGGAATGGTTCAGGGCTGCACCCATGGCTGGAATAAGTTCAGGATGTTCGGAAACAACCAGATCCTTTTTTATGTCCAGGTTGAGGACATCGACGAAGGTTTTCTGTAATTGCGGGAAGAATTTCAGTGGCCCGCCGGCAAAAAGAACTTTTTTTCTGATCTCAGAGCCACGTGTAAGTGTGGTAATCACCTGCAGCGCCACCGCATGAAAGACAGATGCAGCAATGTCTTCCCTGGAAACCTTACTGCTTAAAAGCGCCTGGACATCCGTTTTAGCGAACACACCGCATCTGGATGCAATAGGGTGTATTGAAGTGCTTTCTTTGGCCAATCTGTCAAAATCAGCAGGGGACACATCCAACAGCACGGCCATCTGGTCTATGAATGACCCCGTGCCACCGGCACAGTTTCCGTTCATCCTGATGTCGGGCCGGAAATGATCATCAAAAAATACGATTTTTGAATCTTCACCGCCAATTTCGATAAAAGTCTTGACCTCTGGATAGGAGGTTCTTATCAGCTTTGCCGACGCCACCACTTCCTGGACAAAGGGGAGACCAAAGGATTCCGCAACTCCCATACCTGCTGAACCGGTTACAGCCAGGTCTAACCGGATATCTCCCATCTGTGCACGTGCTTCTTCCAGGATAGACAGGATTGTATTCAGCGTCATGGCATTGTGACGGCGATAGTGGGAAAATACAGGTTCCCCCGAACTATTGCAGATCACCACTTTTACCGTCGTAGAACCGATGTCAATACCAGCAAGATAACTATTTTTGCGATCATTTATCATTGTTCGTCCATAGCTCCAAGTAAGTAGGCTGGGGTTTTGTGCCCCACCGGTCAGATGCTCAAAATTTTTGATCAAAAGTTGAAGGATTCGTAAAAAGTCTCCTCAGCTTGTCATTTCGAGTGAAACGAGAAATCTTTAAACCGTAACACATTGAAAAAACAAGATTTCTCCCGGAGCCTGTCCTGAGCGCAAATGCCAAGATTCCTCGCTTTACTCGGAATGACAGAAGCGAAGGGGTCGGAATGACATATTCGCCAAATTTGACTTTTTACGAAACCATCAAAGTTGAAGGTTGCCAGCATCCAGCTTTTACACCTCAGCCTTTAATTTTTTCCTTTCATCTGCGATATAATCTTTAATCGTTAAGTAGGTATCCACGAAGCACACAACCCAGGATTCCGGATAACTTGGGGGGATAACCGTAAGAGGCCACATGTGTTTTATAATGATATCCTCTTCTTTTCTTGAGAGGGTTGTCACTTTGCGGGCGTTTTCCAGAGATATCCTGGGATGCCGGAAGCCATGCAGTCTCGGTCCCTCACGCAACCAGTCATAAAAAAATAAATCATGGAGCAACGCGCCCCTTACTGTTGTGGTGCAATCGAGGGAGAATCTTTTAGACAACAGGAAACTCTGCCATGCCACCTCTATGCTGTGATCAAGGCGGGTCTTTACGCGATGATGCCTGAAGTCTGCCAGCTTATGAACATCGGGATGTTCAATCAGTGATCTGGCAATATCCATAAATTCCGCTTCATAATTATCTGAAGCCGGTTTTCTTTTCTCCTTTTTTCCCACAATGAGACCGGCAGATCTAACCGTCCAGTCTAAAAACATAACTCCACCCACAACAACGACAAAGATATTTACTGCGACAGGATCTAATAGATGGAAAAAAGAAAGGTATAGAGGCAGTACAAGATATTCGAAGGCAAATGCCAGAATCAGCCAGTAGATAGAAAATTGCAGACAGACATAATTTTTAATCCTGAACCGCTGTCCTGAATAATCCCAGAGTCTAATGTGCAGGCATTCTTCGAAGACAAACCCTGTTATGAATTCAAGACCGGTTGTAACGAAAAGATAAACCAGAACTTTTACCGGCAAACTGCTTCCCTGTAAATGCGCAACACAAAAAGCAAGAAGAAGGGCGCCGGTTCCATAAATCGGAAGATAAGGTCCCCTTAAGAAGCCTGGATTGATGAAAGTTTTCGCATGGTGGGAACGAAAAACTACCTCAAGGATCCAACCGATAATCGAAAAAAAAGCAAAAAGAAACAAATATTCCGACA
>JAUVKS010000154.1 GCA_030596145.1 Pseudomonadota bacterium
GATACAGATGTGGGAATTATTACCGCAGGAATGCCATACAATTATGCAAAGGATGTCTTTCCCGAATACTCCTATCTGAAACTGGGTATGGTTCATCCGCTCCCTGTAAAATTGATAAGGGAATTCGCTTCAAAGGTAAAAAAAGTCTACGTGGTAGAGGAGCTTGATCCTTTCATTGAGGAACAGATAAAAGCGCTGGGACTAAATGTTGTCGGAAAAGAAATCTTTCCGTATGCAAACGAGTTTGACCCGGGAGTAATAGAAACCGTAATAAAGGGTAAAAAGGACAGCCCGGTAGATCTCCCACAATTAAATATCCCCCCAAGACCGCCAAATCTCTGCCCTGGATGCCCTCATAGAGGATTGTTCTATGTCCTGGGGAAATTGAAGGTATTTGTTACAGGTGATATAGGATGCTACACCCTCTCCTTCATGAAGCCCCTCGAGGGATTACATTCCTGTATTTGTATGGGCGCCAGTGTAAGTATGGCACATGGTATGAGTAAGGCCCTGAAAGATAAAGGAAAAGGGAAAGTGGTTGGTGTAATAGGTGACTCCACCTTTGTACATTCAGGAATTACACCTCTTCTAAATATGGTTTACAACAAGAGCAATGCCGTCATTGTAATATGCGACAACAGGACAACAGCGATGACGGGCATGCAGGAACACCCCGCCACCGGATTTACCCTTCAAGGGGAAGAGACTAAAAGCCTGGATCTCTCCACACTTGCTTCAGCGCTGGGTATCGACAGCGTCAAGGTGATAGATCCCTATGACATGAAAAATACAAGGACAGTGATGAAAGAGGAGCTTTCCAAAGATGGCCCTTCCGTTGTTATATCGAAAAGAGCATGCGTTCTGCTCAAGAGGCATCAACCCGATGAAATGAAACCCCTGAGAGTTGATCCAGAAAAGTGTACCGGCTGCAAGCTATGCCTGGGGCTTGGCTGTCCACCTATCTCGTGGAAAAGATTTGAAGATATGCCAGGATCCAATATTAAGAAGAAGACCAAAAAACAGGAGGGGATTGCAGTAATCGATGCATCCTTCTGTAACGGCTGTACTCTGTGCCAGCAGTTATGCAAAGCTGGAGCAATAGAGGAGGTATGACAGTGGAAAACAACGTCAAAAACATATTGCTGGCAGGCGTGGGTGGACAGGGAATTCTCCTTGCCGGCGAGATTATCTGTAAGGTTATGATGGCATCCGGCTACGATGTCAAGAAGAGCGAGGTGCATGGCATGGCGCAACGGGGTGGATCTGTAACCAGCCATGTCAGGTACGGCAAAAAAGTCTTTTCTCCAATCGCCGGAAAAGGAGACGTCAATATATTGATTTCTTTTGAAAAATTAGAAACTCTCCGGTATCTGGACTTCCTGAAACCCGATGGACTGGTCATAATAAATGATACAGAGCTATATCCGCCGTCAGTAAATCTCGGAGAGGCGACTTATCCTCAAGATATAGTGGAAACAGTTAAAAATCACTTTGAAACCGTTAAGGTGGTGAATGCATCCGACATGGCCACCAGGGCGGGAAATATAAGAGCGGCAAACACCGCCATGTTAGGGGTTTTGTCAGTATTTATAGATGCAATCGGAATTGATACCTGGAAAAATGCGCTTCGCAAGTCCTTTCCTAAAAGGATAATAAAAGCAAACCTTGACGCTTTTGATCTCGGAAGAAAAGCTTGATGAAAATACGTAAAGTCCATGTCAGTATTGCGATTTTTTACTTCGCATTCCTCCTTATTATATGCCCCCAGGAGGCGAGGGGAGGGGAGAAATCAAAGATCCTCTCCGCCGGAAATACGGCGGATACGCGACATCTTTCTTGCGGAGACGATATTGAAAGACAATTCGAATACGCGGAGAGTCTCTTCAAAGAAGGTGATTATTACAGGGCTATAACCGAATACAAGAGATTCATCTTTTTCTTTCCTGAAGAAAATAAGGCCGAAAAATGTTATTTCAAAATCGGTCAAAGCTATTTCAAGCCAAAGAAATGGCCAGATGCTGATGAGGCCTAAAAGGAATTTATAACAAAGATTCCTTACAGTTCTATGTTAAACAATGCTCTGTATCTCAAGGGAATGGCGGAAAAAAATCTCAGGAGATACGATGATGCCCTTTCAACTTTTGATAAGATAATAAAAGTAAGCTCTGGAGAATACAGAAATAAGGCAATCTACCAGAGTGCCCTCGTTCTCGTTGATATGGAGGAATGGAAAAGGGCGAGTGAGACTTTTTCGCAAATTCCGAAAGAGAGCGTTTTGTTTCCTGCCGCAAGTAATTTTTCATCAGGCCTCGAAAATATTGATAATCTTCCCAGAAAATCCCCCGCAATTGCAGGCACCCTCGCAGTAGTACCTGGGGCAGGGCATTTATACACAGAAAGACCACGTGACGCCCTTCTTGCCTTTCTATTGAATGGAGCCTTTATCTGGGCAGCAGTTGAGCTCTTTGAGGATGAAAAATATGTCGCAGGCGGTGTTGTAACCTTTTTCGAACTCGGCTGGTACAGTGGAAATATCTACAGTGCTGTTAGCAGTGCACATAAATATAACAATAGAGTTAAAGGAGAATTCCTCCAAAATCTCAGGGAAAGGAGTTCTCTGTCCTATTACTATGACAATAGAAGTTCGTCCAATTATCTAATATTAAGTATGAGGTTTTGAATATAACAGCTTGAAGGTTAAGGGTAAAAGACACAAAGTAGGGCAGGGCTTTAGCCCTGCAAACTTTAAACTTTAGTTCACTTTAGGCACTTATATCATATGCAAGTCTCCCAGATTATAATAATATTGATCGTACTTATTAGTTTAAGCATCCCCTGTTATGGGGGAAATAGCGATTTATTTGTACCATGGGCATTTAACAATCCAGGACCGGAAGAAAAAGTTGAAGCATCTTCCTCTTTACCTGGACACTTATTGACGCAAGGTGTTAAAATATTTATTAAATATATATCTCCGGTCGACGGAGACCGCTGCCCAATGCATCCCACATGTGCCGCGTATAGCCTCCAGGCAATCAAAAAACATGGGGCTTTCCTGGGATTCATAATGACCGCAGACAGGCTCATTCACGAAAGCAACGAAATGGACTATGCACCCCTTGTCAAGGTGGGAGATAGGCATAGATTCTACGATCCGGTCAGCAACAATGATTTTTGGTGGTATGACCGTAATAGCCTTGACAAGTGAAAAGTGATTAATACCTTAAACATTATTCAGAAGTGATTGGAAAATAATGGCAGAAGATTATTATAAGACATTAGGCGTAGACAAGAATACCAGCCTTGAAGATATAAAAAAGGCTTACAGGAAACTTGCGCTTAAATATCATCCTGACAAAAATCCCAACGACAAAAAGGCAGAAGAAAAATTCAAAAAGATAAGTGAGGCTTATGCTGTTTTAGGCGACGAAGAAAAACGTAAACAATACGATAGCTTCGGGGCCGACATGTTCAGTCAGAAGTTCTCTCAGGAAGATATATTCAGGGAATTCGATCTTAACGAAATATTGAGAAGCTTTGGTTTCAGTTTCGGTGGGCCGAGTGGCAAAAGGACACGATCTTACACTTATAGAACCTCAGATCCTTTTAGCGAGATCTTCGGGGAAGAAATGCTCAAGCAGCAGCAACAGCAAATGGCCCGAAAGGGAGAAGATCTCAATTATAATATATCCATAACCCTGGAAGAATCGGCATTCGGAGCTGAAAAAAAACTCTCTGTTAAAAAAATGGGTGCAACGGAAGAGATCAATATCAAAATACCTCCGGGGATTAGTGCCGGTAAAAAATTGAGACTTGCTGGAAAGGGGCTGCCGGGTGTAAATGGCGGCCCGCCGGGTAACATGTACCTAAAAATAAATATTGACCCACATCCGATTTTTGCAAGGGACGTATGTGATGTTTACATGGAGAAGTCGATCAGCTTTTCTCAGGCAACCCTTGGTACATCAATTGACGTATCTACGCTTAACGGTTCTATCAAAAGAATCAAAATCCCTGCAGGAACCCAAAACAACACAAAAATAAGAATGAAAGGCTTCGGTATTCCTCATTTCAAAGGAAAGGGAAAGGGTGATCAGTACGTCAGAATCACAGTAGCCGTTCCAAAAAAACTCACCAAAGAACAAACCGAACTCGTAAAAAAATTGTCTGAAAAAGGATTGTAACAGCAAGAACATATCTTTTTCTCATTACACGAATAGAGAAGATTATGATTCTCGGGCTATGGCGGTAAAACAACAACGTCTGATAAGATATGTTATGTAAACTTTTGCGGCAGTTTTCTGTTTTTCATAAGAAAGGTTCATTTTGAAAATAGATTTCAAAGAATATACTCGGCAACTTGAAAGAAGTGGATTATAAAGTCTGTAAAGTAAAAATAAAGGGGTCACCCATTCAAGCTGAGGTCAAGTAAAAACACACCTTGAATGGGTGACCCCTTTATTTTATCTTATCTTCGTACAAACGTGTGGAAGAGAAGAATTTTCATAAGGGATTATCAGGGGGGGGGAATGGAAACTATTGGATTGGGACGATGCTGGGAAGATATGCCTATGGGTTATCAATTTAAGACTGTTGGCCGCACGATCACCGAGACTGACCTTGTAAATTTTGTTGGTACAACCGGTATGGTCGAGGTACTGTTTACCGATGCAACCTATGCTGGACAACATGCGCCAGATGGACGACGGTTGATTCCCGGAGCGTTGGTATTTAGTATTGCAGAAGGCTTGGTTATACAGACCTCCTTACAAGGAACAGGCTTGGCATTTATTAGAATGGAATTTGATGTTAAGAGTCCCACCTTCGTTGGGGATACCATCCACGTTGAAGTCGAGGTTATGGAATCGCGACCTACATCTAAAGACCCCAATCGTGGGTTAGTGCGGACCAAAAACAAGATTGTGAATCAAAAAGAAGAGACGGTAATCACGTATATTCCCCTTCGCCTCTGTGTCGGGCGTGAGATGCTGGCTTCTCATTGGAAATAATTTTTCAAAAAAGAAAAAGGGTTAACGGCTTTTCGTTAACCCCTTTTTATAAATCACTTACGGGAGTGGCAAATTGGATGAAATTGAGGACCTTTCATATCTCCCTGGTCCAGAGCGACG
>JAUVKS010000170.1 GCA_030596145.1 Pseudomonadota bacterium
TGACACTGTGCAAATACCCCTACCGGAGATTTATATGAGGCAATATCCACAAGCTTTCCATCCAGACTTACGCTGTTGCCGATTTTTGTTATGCTGCCCCATACAACAAAATCAACACTCATTTTTTTGCCAAGTTTGTATATATCAGATAAAATTAGCTCCTTTTTCCCTGTTTTTTTCAGGGCCTCAAGGATTGAATGCTTACTTACAACATCTATCTTGCCACTTACAGAAATACGGGAGAACAGCATGTCCCATATACCACTGCGTACATAATCTATATTTTCGGAACTGTGCACCGAAAATGGCAGTATGGCAACAGTCTTTACTTTTTCTGTTACTTCCTTTTTTGTCGTTTCTTTCGCCTGCACCAAGCCTGACATTGATATGATTAAGCACAGACAAATAAATACCCAAAGAATTCTTTTCATTATTTTATCTCCTACAATTCTTTATACAGCGCTATATATTTGGCGATGGCTTTACAAAGTTTTCAATCCTTATGTTCTTATCACTCTACAATTCACAATTCAAGTATGATTTTCATGGCAACCGCAGGGCCTGTTCCCCGAACAGGCCGAATAGCTGGCCGATGAGGGCCTGTCTATGTGCGTCTGCCTGTCGTGTCAACGACGCAGGCAGGAAGACGTACAGGCATGCATCAACCCCTACAAGTCATTACAGAAACTTCTTAATAGTTGTAGGTTGTCCCTGTCTTTACTTCCAACTTTGGGGGTTTCTATGATTTTTGGAATATTTTTCAAGCGCTCGTCATTCATTATCCACCGAAAAGGTTCTTCCCCTATTTTGCCTTTACCTATATGCTCATGGCGGTCTATTCTTGAACCGCAATCACCCTGTGAATCATTGAGATGTATAACCATAAGCCTTTCCATTCCCATAATCTCTTCGATATCCTTGAAGACTTTCCGGTAGCCGTTTTCAGTTCTCAGATCGTAACCGGCCGCAAATACGTGACATGTGTCGAGACAGAGCCCCATTCTCGATTCTTCCTCCACCCTTTCAATCATTTCGGCAATCTGCTCAAATCTGTAACCAAGGTTGGTTCCCTGACCGGCCGTTGTTTCTAATAAAACCTTAAGCCTGAACCCCGGTGTCTTCTGATGGAGAATATTTATGGCATCAGCAATTTTCTCTATCCCGGGAATCTCCCCCGATTCTTTGTGAGAGCCGGGATGCACTACAAGATATGCTATCCCCAGCGATTCGCACCTTTCCATTTCATTGAACATCGAATCAATGGACTTTTCATATAACTTTCTGTCGGGTGAGGCAAGATTTACAAGGTAACTGCAATGAGATATTACGGGATCGATACCGGTCTTCTCTTTCGTTTCATGAAAAGCTATGATCTCCGACTCTTGGAGGGATTTTTCACGCCATCCCCTTGAAGTCTTTGTAAATATCTGTATCGTATTGCATCCCAGATCATGTCCCCTCAGGAGGGATTTTCCTATTCCGCCCGCGATGGATATATGGGCTCCCAAGAGGAGTTTATTCCCCATCGATTATCTTCTTGTTCAGTTTATATTTTTTCAAATCTCCCGCTTTTCTGAATATCTCGGGGTATTTTCTTCGAAGTACTGACAGTATCTTCTGAAAAACTGGAACTTCTGGCGCCAGTATTATCATTCCTATAATCAGGAAAAGTATTCCCTGAAGTACGGGCAGGAAGCACCCTATAATACCGAGTACAATAAATGTCAAGCCAGCAATGTACCTTAAGACCTTTTTCATAGATTTTTGTTTCGGGCCGAAGGCTTCACCGTCGGCATGTTTAATTGTTCCGGCTCAGTTTCAATGCAAGTTCTTCAATATATGTCCGGTTTTCGAGCTTTGCCCGCCAGGACCCAGGTATAGCCTCAACACCGAGGTAGGCCCCGGAGATGGCACCGGCCATTGCACCGAGGGTGTCCCGGTCTCCACCATTCAAAACCGCGCAAAAAAGGCAGTCCATAAATGATTTGGGATGGTGAAGAAATGAATAGATCGCAAAGGGCATCGATTCATGCACGGCCACACTGCGCCCCAGTTGTCTGGCCGCAACATCTGGAGGGACATCTTCGGTGATCAAGGTCTGGACGAGGATCATCTTATCCCTGATTTCCGGTATTCGGGAAAAATTAATGAGTTCCTGTATAAACTCTTTGGATGGAAATTCCTTTTGGAGATCCAGTCTTGTTGCCTGTGCGACGGCATATGCCTGAACTGCCGCACCATCTATTCCGAGCGTATTCGCATGTGTGACTTCCGCGGAAGAACACGCCTTTTCGTAAAGGTCTGCCGAGTTGTGAAAGAAAAGCCCAGCTGGAACAATCCTCATGGCAGCTCCATTTCCGAAGGAACCGGACCCTCCGAACAGACCACGCGCGGCATCGGTATATGAAACACCGGTTCTCTGTACCAGTGAGAAGATCGTCGGCGGCCCCGACGCATAGCCACGCCACGGCTCACGCTCGAAGTTACGGCGAAATGTATCTCCAAGGTGCTCTTGATCTATTTCTTTAACCTTGCAGATGGATTCTGCAAGTCCGATTGCCATAGCAGTATCGTCGGTATAGATGAGTTTGCCAAGTTGATCTATCCGGAAGGATAAAGGTTCTTTCTCTGGGTATCTAAAGGCAAGCTCACCTATTGCATCCCCGAGGGCGCTTCCGACCATCCCACCTGAGTACTTTGATTCCAGATTGCTGATCTTTGAGTTGTCCATCTCATCTACATCTTGACAAGAATAAAGCCTATGTGATTTGTATGTCAAGCAGTAATCTGTAAAACAAATTAACTGGAGTCGTGATGGAAAGCAATTTTAAACCAAAGCCATGGACCAGAAATCCCCATATGCAGACCATTTTTTCAAGTTTAAAGATAAGGGCAACTGGTGGAAATCCGATGGTTGATTGTGCCGAGGAGATAATTGTTGATGGGGGCAATGACGTCCGTCTTTTAGGTTATTATTCTGTCCACCCTCGGGAAATTGGCAGGGGGCTTGTCCTTTTGATACACGGGTGGGAGGGTAGTTCCGATTCCACCTACATCCGATCAACTGGCAGATATCTTTTTAAAAAAGGTTACGATATCTTCCGGCTTAATCTGCGGGATCATGGCAACAGTCACCACCTGAATGAAGGCTTGTTTCATGGTGTGCTCATTGATGAAACCTTTAACGCAGCCAGAAATATCGCGCATCTTTCCAAGGATAAACCATACCATATCGTCGGCTTTTCCCTGGGTGGAAACTTTGCGCTCAGGGTAGCCTTGAGACATTCTGCTTCAAAAATTGCGAACCTGAAACATGTAATATGCATCAGCCCTTCCCTTGATCCTCATAAGGCTACAGTTTCAATCGATGAAGGCTTTTTCGTCTATCGTCATTATTTCGTGAAAAAGTGGAAAACGTCTCTCATGAAAAAAAAGGCATTCTTTCCTGATAAATACGATTTCAATGAAATGTTGAAGCTTAAAACCTGTATGGAAATCACCAATGCAGTCATACCGCAATACACACAGTTTCACGACCACAGGGAATATTTCAACAATTATACCCTGCTGGGGGATATATTCAAGGATCTCTCAAATCCCGTTACCATTATCGCCTCTGAAGATGACCCTGTCATTCCTGTTGATGATCTTTACTCTTTGTGTGAAAATAATAACATGCGACTTTTAATACAACGGTATGGCGGCCATTGCGGATTTCTTGATCCTTTTCCTTTTGGCTGCTGGTATGAAAGGAAGATTTACGATATCCTCGAGTCCGACGAGGGGGATGGGTAATAGAATGGATGTTTCAATGCTGTCTCAAAGGGATGAAGTCCTGGATCTTATTATAGAAAGGCTGGGCAGGGTTCCTGTTGGTTTTTCTGAAAAAGTAAATTTTATAAAAGCGAGTAAAAAGAGTGATGAAACCTGGCTGGCCGCGGGGGTATTGCTCCTGCTTTTTTTCAGAGGAAAGCCGGAGCAGGGTGAGTTCGTCTTTCAACTTATCAAACGTGCTTCAACAGTGCCCCAGCCCGGAGACATCAGTTGTCCTGGAGGGATGTTGGGCACTTTCCTGGACCCTCTCTTTAGACCATTTGTAGCTCACAGATTTTCACCAATCCTGCGGGAAGATGTGCTGGAATATGCTAAAAAAAGGGGGAAATCCACCTTTAGAAACATTACACTTTTTCTGACCAATGCCTTGAGAGAATCCTGGGAAGAGGTAGGGCTCAATCCCTTCAACGTTATGTTTTTAGGTCCGCTGTCCTGTGCTGACCTGATAACTTTCAGAAGGACAATCTTTCCCCTGGTGGGTTATGTAAAAAATAATTGGCACTTTCGCCCCAACTGGGAGGTTGAAAAGATTGTAGAAATCCCTTTAAGGGAGTTCTTTGAAGATGAAAATTATGGACTTTGTTTAGTTGAGGTTTCCAGTGAACTGAAGCAAGATGTCGACAGAGCATGGCATTTTCCATGTTTAATATATCAGGACGAGGTTCTGTGGGGAGCCACTTTCAATATTATCATGAATTTTCTTAAAATCGTCTTTGATCTTAAGCTTCCTGAGTCCCAT
>JAUVKS010000193.1 GCA_030596145.1 Pseudomonadota bacterium
TTTTAGGGGTAAACTCAAGGCCACCCGCTCAGCGGGTGGATCTTTACGGATCGGGCTGTCGCTATCTCTGAAGGTTCGCTTTCTCCAACAATAAAATGGAAAACGCTGGCAATCCAAAAATTCCCACTGCCGCCGCTTGAGCGGCAGAAAGAAATTCTTGAAGTGTCGGAAAAGGTAAAAACTATTGATGGAAAAGTCAGCAAAACGAAAGATCAGCTTTCAAGATTATTGGACGGTTTTTATAGAGACTATTTAGCAAAAAAATTAAAAATTGAAGAAGTACCCAATAGACCCTTAATGATAACGAGTTATGTTCCAATAAAAAAACTAAACGAATTGATTAGTGATAAAATTCAAAATGGTCTATTCGTTAAAAAAGGCGTTACTCACCGGAATAAAGCTATATTTCTTAATGTTCAGGATATTTATGGATTTCCTCCAAAAACAGTTGTCAATGGGAATGCAATAATGTACCAAAAATGGGAACGAAAAGTGTACCACCTCCCGGATAAAAACATGGTAATCTTCTCTCCTTTGAGAGGAGGGTTTGCCAATGATTTCAGCGGAGGTATTTATGGACATAATTGCATTACATCGACAAGGTTACAGTATTCGTTCGATTGCTAAAAAGTTAGGTATACATCGAAACACAGTAAAGAGGCGCCTAGAAAGCAATTCTTTTCCTCAATGTCGTAAGAAGAGAAATGAATCCATTCTGGACCCTTATCGCCAGACAATCAAAGATTACTTAGAACAGGACAACTACCAGGCCACCTGGATTTACGACCGATTAAAGAACATGGGCTATACCGGCAGTTACGATACGATTAAAGTTTATGTGCGTAAAATTAAAGAGCAAGAGACTCGTCTGGCTTATGTCCGTTTTGAAACGGAGCCGGGTCTGCAAGCCCAGGTGGACTGGAGTGATTTTCAAATTCAGGAGACCAACGGTAAAACGACAACTGTTTACGCCTTTGTTATGCTTTTGGGCTATTCCAGGGCTAAGTATGTTGAATTTGTTGACCAGTGTACTCTTGAAACGTTCATGGATTGTCATATCAATGCCTTCCGTTATTTGCAGGGAGTGCCTGTTGAAATTATCTATGACAACATGAAGAACGTGGTAATCGGAAGAAAAGGCAACAAAGTAATCTTTAACACCGAGTTAATATACTTTGCGCATCACTATGGTTTTCAACCCAAGCCCTGTCCTCCCTACAGCCCTTGGGTAAAGGGCAAGGTGGAGCGTCCCATGACTTATATCCGAGAGAGGTTCTGGCGGGGATATGCCTTTGATTCAGTAGATAAGACTAACAGGGAGGTTTTAACCTGGCTTAATGAAACCGCCAATCGCCGGATCCATGGGACTCATCGCCGGCCGGTCAATGAGCGATGGGAGCGGGAGATCCCCTGTCTGGGAGAACTGCCCCCTGCTGATTACGATACTTCGATAAAAGTATTCCGCAAAGTCTATAAAGACTGCCGGATATCCTATAATGGGAACCTATACGAAGTTCCTTATCACGTAGTAGGGAAAAAGGTCATGCTCAAGATCAAAGACGGCCTGATTCGCATCTACCATGATCAAGAGTTCTTGATCAGTTACCGTGAACCGGAAGGCAAAAATAACAGGATCGGCAATTCCCGGTTTTACGAACAGCTTAAACGTGACAAGAAGCAACTAAGCGGAAAGTATGGTAAGAAAAAGGGAAAGGCTACCCGCGGTCTCACTACTGACAGTTTATATCCTCAGGTTGAATATAGGCCTATAACAGAATATGAGCAATTCGCCCAAGGAGGTGTCGCATGGAACAACTAACCTATGAACGCCTCCAGGACAATTTGAAACGCCTCAAGTTAAGCCGAGCTGCAGAAATTCTGGACACGGTTGCCGAGCATGCGGAGAAAGATAAATCCTCTTATCTGGCTTTTCTTGATCATCTTCTGGAAGAAGAAGTAGCTGCCAAGGAAAAAAGACGTATCCAGACTGCTATGAAAACCGCTGGTCTTCCTGCTGCCAAGACGATCGAAGAATATGATTTTTCTTTTCATCCCCAATTGGACAAAAAAGCGGTGATGGACCTCTTCGATCTTACGTTCATTTCTAAACACGAAAACGCCATTTTTCTAGGCCCTCCTGGGGTAGGGAAGACCCATCTGGCAATTTCTTTGGCCATTAAGGCTTGCTGCCATGGGTTCAAGGTCTACTTCACCACTATGGATACGT
Organism: Pseudomonadota bacterium; assembly: GCA_030596145.1. Taxonomy (GTDB): domain Bacteria; phylum Desulfobacterota; class Syntrophia; order Syntrophales; family JADFWA01; genus JADFWA01. The sequence continues at coordinate 2,228 of JAUVKS010000193.1, forward strand.
TAATCAAAAAGCTGAAAGAGAACCACACCAGAAAAAAGGCGTATCTGACTTCCAGTCTGGTCGTGGTCGATGAGGTTGGGTATCTCCCCGTAGATACCCAGGAAGCGTATCTCTTTTTTCAGTTTATCTCATATCGCTATGAGAAGAGTTCCACCATTATCACCTCAAACAAGTCATTTGGGGATTGGCAAGAACTGTTCGACGACCCTGTCATTACTACGGCTATCCTCGACCGGTTGTTACACCACTGTAAGGTGATCAACATAAAAGGACACAGTTACAGATTACGAGGACATACGTTCGCTAAACATCTTGATCTGCAAGGAGGTGCTGAGATGATAAATACATCCTCATAGGCAACTTTTTTCTATTTGGGTGGTACACTTTCCCATTGACAAGAGTTGACAGTGATCAGGGTTTACAGGGGGTATTGTGAATAAAAGGAATATCAATGAGCGTTGATTGCGGAAACAAGTACATATCGAAAGAGTGCGTGTTTCGTAAGCTCTCTACCTAAGACTGTGTTGTGTACCTGTGCTCTCTATTCGACCGGCAGACAAAAGGGCAGGATTGCAAGGGAAGTATAAACAGGTTTATCCACAATATCAACAAATAACGCAATGATAGTTTTTTAGTAGTTTTAATGGGTTAGAACACTTATCCACAGTTTAGGGGAGTTGTCAGTCTCCCCCCGGACCCCCCTCATTACTACTACTAGGGTGGTACACTTTTATTCTCCCATAATTGGTACACTTTCACTTTCCCATTGACACCGGTTCCTTAATGCTGCTAATATCCATCGCTCTACTATCTGAACGCCAACCTCAACTTTCGCCTTGTCTTTTGGCTTTCTTACCCGTGCCGGGATAATCGCCGTACCATAATGAACGGCCATATCATGGTAAGTAGGATTCACGTCCGGCTCGTACCGACATGCTTTCGATACGCCTGACTTAAGATTATCAGGGACAACAATCTCAGGCACACCACCAAAATACTCGAAGGCCCGGACGTGGGAACCTATCCAGTTTTTAAGGCTCTGGTCCCAGGTGGCCTCAGCATAGCTGTAGTTGCTCGCACCAAGAACCGCTACAAATACTTCTACTTCTCTTACCTCTCCAGTGTGCCGGTCTTTAACAGGAACGGTCTGCCCCGCATAATCCACGAACATCTTCTTCCCGGCCTTGTGTGTCTGCCTGAGACTTACATTCAGTCTCCTCTTCCAATCGCTGTACAGCTTGTAGAACTGGCTTCGTTGATAACCTTCGGGGTTAATCTCCATATATTCTTCCCAAAGAAGCTGCAGTGTCACTCCCTTCTTTTTCAGCTCCTGATGTACCCATCCCCAGTCCGGTTCAGGATGAACTTCTCCTTTTGCAGCCCGTCCCTTCCTCAGTAGTCGCCTCAGCTCTTCGTCACCCATCTTTTCAATCTGAGAATACGTTAACCCTTTCTCCTTGGCTCTCTTTAGATAATGATTAACTACTGTATGTGAGATACCACAGCTACGGGCTATCTCACGATTCTTCATCCCGCAATCCATTGAAAGTCGAAAAACCTCATGTGTCTTCCGCATACTCAACTCCTTTCTCCTCTTCCTCTTAGCCATT
>JAUVKS010000227.1 GCA_030596145.1 Pseudomonadota bacterium
CTTGAGACACTTGCCCCTCATGAACCTATCTCACGTTACCGCCACAATTTAACCGGCGAGGACAACGGAGACGCCCACCTCAAAAGACAGGTCATGGGAAGGGAAACAGTGGTAGCCATTACAAACGGAAGGCTGGACTTCGGTCCCTGGGAGCAGATTTTCTATGGTGAGTTCGACGGGCGGAGGCGGAAAAGGGTGCTTGTAAAAATCATCGGAGAGTAATCATGAAGCATACTCTACGAAAGGACATCCGAAAGATTTTTGATGCGGGACTAAAAGCTGCCGACCCAAAACAGGCAGTTTGCCGCGCTGTACATCTTTCAACCGACAATCGACTAAGGGTAGGAGAAAAAGAGTACGATTTAGGACAATTCAACGGGATCAAGGTTGTGGGTGCCGGCAAAGCAGCGGCCCCCATGGCTGCCGCCATAGAGGAAATTTTAGGATCACGTATAAGTGGGGGCATTATTACAACGAAATACGGTCATTCCCTCCCCTTGAAAAGATTTACCATAACTGAAGCGGGACATCCTGTTCCGGATGAGGCAGGCCTTGCCGGCACAAGACATATTCTCAACCTGCTTGAACAGTCTGATGATAAGGATTTAATCATCTGTCTGATCTCGGGTGGAGGTTCCGCTCTCATGCCATTGCCGGTTCCTGACATTACACTCATGGATAAACAAAAAACGACACAGGTACTCCTGGCCTGTGGAGCAAACATCCATGAGATCAACACAATACGCAAACACATTTCGGGAGTAAAAGGGGGAAAGCTGGCAATGGCAGCCTTTCCCGGAACTCTCGTCACGCTGATACTGTCAGACGTGATCGGTGATGATCTCGACGTAATTGCCTCCGGCCCCACTGTTCCCGACAGAAGCACATTTGCCGACTGTATGGAAATACTGGAAAAATATAATATAACAGGTGAGATGCCACCCCATGTTACCGAATATCTGAAAAGAGGTGTTCATGGTACGGAACCTGAGACACCTAAATCAGGGGATAGGGTCTTTGACAAGAATCAGTTGCTTATTATTGGAAGCTCAAGTCTCTCTATCGACGCCGCACGGGAGGAAGCGACAGCCCTCGGTTTTAATACGTTAATTCTGTCTTCCTTTATTGAAGGGGAAACCCGTGACGTTGCAAAGGTTCATACAGCTATCATCAAGGAAATTTTAAAATCAGGGAATCCCGTACCCAGACCCGCCTGCATCATATCTGGGGGCGAAACCACCGTTACCATTCGTGGGGATGGTCTCGGTGGACGTAATATGGAATTTGTCCTGGCGGCTGCCATCGAAATAGAAGGACTTGACGGGGTTATTGTCTTAAGTGGGGGAACGGATGGTACAGACGGACCAACAGACGCGGCAGGTGCCATTGCAGACGGTACGACCGTTCAAAGGGGCCTGGCTCAAGGATATAATGCTTCAGAGTTTCTTAAAAACAATGACTCGTACCACTTCTTCGAAGTCCTCGAAGATTTGTTGATGACGGGACCGACAATGACTAATGTAATGGATCTAAGGATACTATTGATGGCTTCATAAAAAGTCCAACTTCTGCGTTGCGCTGCATTCTTCGTCATTGCGACGTACTATAATGTACGTCTCATTCCTCGGAATTTGCGCGCCTTGACCGGAGGCGCATCCCGTGAGGGGGCGCAATATGATTAATTATTCCTTACCGGGAAGTTTCGCCCTGTGGGCGGTGAGCTTCCATTTGGAGCTTTTTACTTTGCCATTCAATATTCCGACTTTTTACGAATGCATCAAATATTAAGATTATTCGTAAATCGTTCTCTCTCTTCTTTACTCACATCTTTGATGTCATGCAAGATATTGGGCAGTTTCATGATAACCCGCTCCCATGAAACGGTTTTAGGTACATCATATGGCTGGTTGTTGGTTTCCCTCTCTGACGCCAGGATATCCCTGCCCAGTCCCGTGTTGAGGTATTTCTCGAATCTTTCGTCACTCGCGAGAAAGCGCAAAAAACGTTCAGTTAGGCGGGGCGGTGAGGTAATGAGATCGCCGGCATGGAGGATGGCATCCTTGAAGATTCCTTGCACCATCGCTTCCTCAGCATTCCGGTCATACCTAAGTTCCGCGAAGGCTGCATTATCTGCATACTTTTTCACCAGTTCATCGGCCACGTTCAAGTAAGTAATTGAGAGGTCCTGGACAAAGTAGTCCGAGATTTCGACTCCTTCCTCAATCACCAGGCTTGTGAAAAGAGTAGCGACAATATCGATGGCCATTTTATAGAGACCCTTCTCCATATCATTTTCAGAAACTGGTTGATGCTTATGGTCAAAAGGGCCCGTGGAGATCTGGACCTGAGCCACATTGGCTGCCTTGCGATAAACCTCCACAAGGGTAAATATCTCCACACCCCAGTTGGTGGCAAAATGCATACGCCTGAGCAAGCTCATGTCAAAAGCTACCTCACCCGAGAGCTGGTAATTGAATGCCATGAGGAAATCAACGATTCGCAAGAGTTTCAAGTCCCCGGATTCCGAAAACTTACGTTTGAAAGCCAGAAGAAGAGG
>JAUVKS010000132.1 GCA_030596145.1 Pseudomonadota bacterium
CGGCAACTGCGCATTCAGATTCAGAATGAGTTGCGCGACTTGGCTTTCAGCACTGATTCCAATGCAGAGAGCTTACAAAATTTCAAAGAACAGAACGACTGGTGCTTATACGCAAAAACCTAACCGGAAATTACTGAATAATTTTACAATTTCTTGATTTTCTTGCTGCTGGCGGAAACATTGACCAGTAAATGAAATGATTCGCCGGATGAAAATTAGGGGGGAAATGGCACTGTCCTTGCAAAGTTGACAGTCAGGTGTTGATCGTTTTACCCTTTTTGCTTGTGCAGGATGTCGCCATGCCAAGGGACGTCCTGCACATAATTAATCTTGACTAAATGCTATTGAAGAGTCACTCAAAGATACAGAGATGACAATATTTGTTTATGATTTTCAAATTTTCGTAACAATTTAGATTTTTCACGCTGGATTCCTGCTTCCGCGGGAATGACATCCCCGTATCATACTGTTATTGTTAAATTTACCAAATACCTAAATTGTTGCAAATTTTCTAATTATGCACGTATCGGAAAAGGAGGGTTCGATGATTAGAACATTAAACGATGTTGCACGATTGGCAAAAGAAAAAGGTCCGAAAAAACTGGCCGTTCTCGCTCCTGAAGACAGTGAGTTCATGGAGGCGGTGAAAAAAAGCCGGCAGAGGGGTTATATCGAACCTGTGCTTATCGGTAACCAGAAAACGATGCAGAAAGTGGCCGATGAAGTCGAATTTGACATCAGCGACGTGGAAAAAATCTTCGAGGTGGATCGACAGATCATATCCAACCTCGGCACGGCTATGCTCTTTGCGGGCGACGTGGATATGTCAAGTAAGGGGCAGATTCCAACCTCCTTCATCTATCGTTCCATTATAAAAGAAGAATCGAAAGCAGGAACGGGAAGAACAATTAGCGTGATAACGCTATGGGAAATTCCCGAACTCGATCATTTCATGGCCTTTACCGATACAGGCGCGAATATTTATCCTGACTATAAGGCCAAGGTTGCTGTTCTTAAGAATGCCATATTTCTCTTCCATGTACTTGGCTATACCAGACCAAGGATCTCTGTCCTTTCCGGCCAGAGGGAAATCGGCGGTACCCTTGCTTCTTATGAAGATGGCAAATCGCTACAAAGAGCGGCTGCGTCAGGTGAGCTCGGCGAATGCGAGATTATTAAAGCCACGTCCTTTTCCGAGTTCTTCGTCGGTAAAGGAAATCAGCTGGTTGATTACGAAGAGATAGACATGAGAAAACTGCCCGAAATTCTCCTTGTGCCTTCACTTGATACAGGAAATATTCTCTGCAAGCTCGACTTTTTTTTGAATGTAAGCAGGCGTTCCTTAGTCATGACGTCAAAGGGACCGGTATTGATTCCTTCACGAGCTGACTTTTGTGATTCCATTATGGGTGAAATTGCCATGGGCGTTGTCGTAGCTGACAGAATAAAGGGGGTGGTTTAGGATGATAGGTACATTTGAAAAAATCATAGAAACGGCGGAAAATGAAGGTGACAGAAAACGGGTCGTTGTCCCGTGGGCAAGCAGAAGAAATATGGAAATCCTTGGTAAGGCATCAGAACGCAATTTCATAATGCCGCTTTTCGTTGGCAAAGGACGAGAAATCGAAATGCTTGTAAAATCGACACCCCTTGCATCATTAAACCATGAAATTGTTGACGAGAAAGATTCCGGCCGGGCGCTTTTCAAAGCCATACAGATGATCAGGGGAAACCAGGCAGATATTTTAATGCAGGGAAACTTGCCTCATCAAATGTTCATTGATTCTATTCTGGATAGAGAAAAGGGATTGCTAAGGAACAAATTGGCAAGTTTTGTTTCCGTATTTCAATTATTTAAAAGAGACAAATTGATGTTGGTAACCGATACCTATATTAATAGTTTTCCAATCCTTGCCGAGAAACAACTGATCCTGGAAAATGCCCTCGGTCTTGCCCGAATTCTTGAAGTCGATTCACCTAAAGTCGCTGCTCTCGCTTCCATTGAACAGGTAAACCCCAGTATTCCCTCTACCCTGGATGCATCGATCCTTTCAAAAATGTCTCAAAGGATGCAATTCGGGGACGTTATCGTTGAAGGACCTCTCGATATCGATTGCGCCCTGGACAAGGATGCTGCCCTGAGAAAAGGAGTTAATAGCATTGTAACCGGCAACGTCGATATTTATCTGACCCCGGATATCGAAGTAGGATATCCATTAGCCCAATTACTTGTCTTTATCGGCAAAATGCAGATGGCAGGAATACTGATGGGCACAAGCAAGCCCGTTATTTTAGATTTACCATTTGTTTCCAACGAAAACAAGGTGACAGAGATAGCCCTGGCGGCGCTTATTTGTGAAAGGGGGAAGGGGTCATGAATAAAGAACATCGCCTGCTTGTCATCAATGTAGGCTCCACATCGACAAAGGCAGCTTTTTTCCAGGAAACCACTCCGGTTGTCAGTGGAACAATTACGTATAGTAAGGAGGAACTATCCGGGTACTCGGACTTGAGCGAGCAGCTTCCCCGAAGAGAGGAAGACTTTCTTAACTTTATGAAAAAGAATAATGTTGACCTGGAAGAAATCGATATGGTCATAAGCCGAGGAGGCCTTGGGAAGCCGGCACCTGCAGGGTCATACGAAATTAACGGACTCATGTGTAATGATCTGCTCACGGGAAAATATGGAAAACATCCCTCCGCATTGGGACCCGCAATAGCACGGGATATTTCTAAAAAATACGGCGTACAGGCCATCGTCATCGATCCGCCGAGTACGGACGAATTTCAGCCACTGGCCAGAATATCCGGCATTCCAGAGTTTGAAAGAAAAAGCGCCTTCCATGCCCTGAATCAGAAGGTAGCGGCACGAAAGGCTGCCGAGGAAATGGAGAAAAACTATGACGATGTCAATCTTGTGGTTGCACACTTGGGTGGTGGAATCACGATTGGGGCCCATCAGAAGGACCGGGTAATTGACTGTACCCACGGACTCGGTGAAGGACCGTTTACTCCTGAAAGAGCTGGTGGTCTGGCGACTCTGGACCTAATCGAGCTTGCTTTTTCGGGAAAATTCGACAAAAAGCAAATACAGAATAGATTAGTAGGACAGGGTGGCCTTTCAGCCTACCTCGGCACAACAGACGCCCAGAAGATCGAGGAAATGATCGACGAGAAAGATGAAAAAGCGAAAATGATCTACGAGGCAATGGCATATCAGATAGCCAAGGATATCGGCGCCATGTCTGTTGTCCTGAAGGGAAAGGTTAATGGGGTTGTTATGACCGGTGGATTGGCATATTCGGAAATGCTGACCGGCTGGATCAGGGAGCGGATAGATTTTATTGCCCCCGTTTTCATATATCCCGGAGAAGATGAAATGGCAGCTCTGGCAGAAGGGGCCCTGCGGGTTTTACGAGAAGAAGAACTGGTAAAAAAATACGAGTAGGATTGTAATATGGTGAAGAGCCTTTAAGAAGACAAGATGATAGCAGTCGGGGCACTTATTGGCAGTAAAGTTCCAGCAATCCTGAATCTCAAGTTTGAATCAATCGATTTGATTCCGCTTGATATTGCACTTGCAACTCTCAGGAATCAGTAAACATATGGATATAATAAAGAGGAGACCATGTCGCAATTCCCGTTACTTTTTTCAGAAATACAAATCGGTGGTGTGACACTGAAGAACAGGATTGTTATGCCGGCCATGGCCACCAATGGTACGACGGACGGCACAGCGACTGATCGAATCATCGACTACTTCGTTGAACGTGCCAGGGGTCAAACGGGTTTGCTAATCACGGAAGCCGCGTCAGTACACGTTCCACCGGCAGGAAAATTCGCAAATTTTCATCTCAATATATCGGAAGACCGGTTCATTCCTTCTCTGAAATGTCTGACCGATGCTGTCCATATGTACGATACAAAGATTGCCGTTCAATTAAGCCATCTTGGAAGACAAATCCATACAGAGTTCTGGGGGACACAACCCGTGGCTCCATCTCCCATCGCGTGCCCCGTATGCAGAGATGTCCCGAAAGAATTGACAGTTGATGAGATTGAGTCGATTGTGGAGGCCTTCGTCAAAGCCGCCCGGCGGGCCTGTGAGGCCGGTTTTGACATGGTTGAACTTCATGGCTGTCACGGATATTTAATCAGCAATTTTTTCGCGCTTCGCACAAACCAGCGGAGTGATCAGTATGGAGGTGATGTAAAAGGGCGATCTCGATTCTGCGTGGAAATAATCCAGGGTATTAAGCGGGAACTGGGGGCATCCTTTCCCGTCATCGTAAGAATGAACGGACATGATTATATAAAGGAGGGTGCCAACCTGAAGGAAATGCAGGAGATTGCCCCCTTACTCGAAGAAGCCGGTGCCGATGCGATCCATGTCACAGCAGGTGTCTACGGTTCCTACAAAGCAACGGTGGCACCCATGCATGAGAACCCCGGCTGTTTTGTCGATCTCGCGGAAGGCATTAAACGAGTTGTCTCTGTTCCGGTCATCGCTGTCGGAAGGATTACCGATCCATTCATGGCGGAGGACATTATACGATCAAACAAGGCAGATCTTGTTGCCATGGGAAGGGCTCTCATTGCCGATTCCGAATTGTCCCTTAAGGCAATTTCAGGTATGGCAGATGATATCTGTAAATGTACTGGGTGCAATCAGGGTTGTATCGATCAAATCAACAACAGTATGATGACGGGAAAAACAGAAATTGTTACATGTCTGGTAAACCCTCGCGTTCTCCGGGAAAGAGAAACCGAATTATCAGTAACCGATAATCTAAAAAATGTTCTCGTTCTCGGTGGCGGACCTGCCGGTCTTGAGGCGGCACTGACAGCGGCACGAAGGGGACATAATGTCACCCTGTGGGAAAAGGAAGATGTTCTGGGCGGTCAGTTGCGACTGGCCGGTGCACCCCCGGGAAGAGAAACATTTAGAGAATATATCTTCTTTATGGAAAGACAGGTAAGAAGGACCGGAGTTAACGTAGTTCTCAATAAATCGGCAACTATAGATTCAATCTCAGAAAGTTCGCCTGATACAATCATTTATGCAATGGGCGCTATTCCGATTATTCCATCCTTTGTGAAGACCGGAAACAAGAACGTAACAACAGCATGGGAAGTCCTGGAGGGTAATATTCCGCAGGGCGAGAAGATAGTCATCCTGGGTGGCGGTTCGGTGGGCCTTGAAACCGCTCATTTTCTTGCCGATAAGGGCAAAAAAGTCACGGTACTGGAAGCAACAGGACACCTGGGCAGAGATATTGGTGCGATTGCATCGTTTTATCTGAGAAGGTTGCTGAAAGGTGCGGGTGTTAATATCCTCAGATTTGCGGAAGTCAAAAAGGTAGAAAACAATGAGGTGCTGATCTTACGCAATGAAAAAGAGGAAAGGCTCAAGAATTTAGATGCCGTCATTCTCGCTTTGGGCGCAAAATCCAATAACTCGATTGCCAGCGACATTGCAAGGATTTTTCCAGAGGTTCATATCATCGGGGATGCCTTAAAACCGAGGAAAGCGATAGATGCCATTGCCGAAGGGTTTGAAGCGGGGAGGAAAGTATAGCTAAGAAAGAGCATTCCCAGAAAGGATTAGTTAAAATTGAAGCTCCCCGCAACAAGGAGACTGTGTCATAATTAAGTAGTTCTTTGACAAAAGAATATAAGGAACAGAAGTAAAGGTGTTACAAAACTCGGGGATATGATAGAGTTTTTCTAAAAGGAGAAACACTATGGCATATCGT
>JAUVKS010000203.1 GCA_030596145.1 Pseudomonadota bacterium
ATGGGAAGAACACGGTCTAATAAAATCGTCAATTTTAGAGGAGATGTTGGCATTATCGGGGAAACCGTTTCGGTAAAGATTTCAAAAGCTTATCTTCATTCTTTGAGAGGTGAGTTGGTATAAAAAAGGAGGTTTGAAAATGTTTATAGAAATGAAGGTATCCGGTTTGGCCATAGATCCTTTGACGAATACACCCATAGTAATTCTAAAGGATGTGGGGGAAAAAAGGGCTGTTCCGATATGGATAGGGCTTTTTGAAGCAAGCGCCATAGCGACTGAGCTGGAAAAGGTAAGCTTTTCCAGGCCGATGACCCATGATCTTTTGCACAATATATTAATGACTCTCGACGTTAAAGTGACCAAAATTGAGATTAATGATTTAAAGGATAACACCTTTTTTGCAAATATATATTTTCTGAAAGATGAAGCCAGTGTTGTTGTTGATGCCCGTCCCAGTGATGCAATTGCCCTTGCTTTGAGGGAAAATGCCCCTATATTCGTGGATGAGAAGGTTGTTGAAAAATCAAGGAACTTGAATTTGGGTGAGAAGAGAGTGAAACTGGACAAATTAAAAGGAGAAAATTTAGAAGAATTTCTGGAAAATCTCTCTCCGGAAGAATTTGGAAAATATAAGATGTAGGTTACTGTTTAGGTAACCACCAAGGCTCCAAGGCACAAAGAATGTTTATGGATTTTTCCTACTTATCTGAAAACTTGGCCATCTAAGATTGGAAGGCACCCCACGGTTTTCTTATAAATTTTCTAATCTTGGTGACTTGGTGTCTTAGTGGCTGAATAGTTACAAATGTAATGTGGAGTTATCATGAGAGAGGAAATTCGGCGACTTTATCTTCAAGTTGGTGATCAGGTAATTCATCGTCGCTTTCCCCAATGGGGTTATGGTGCTGTAGTTGAGGAGATGAATTCCCAAATAGTGGGAGGGTCTTCTTATGTTAGAATAGCCTTCAGGGACGGTCGTACGCGAGTATTTGATAATAATTTTGGCAATCCCTGTTGTTGTTATCATGCTGGAATAAGGCGGTGTTGATTGCCACTTCCGCTATGAAAGTTCAGAGTTCCGTGTTTGTTTTTCGCCACGAAAACACACTTACGTATTTTCGTGGCTGTTATTTTTTGGGAATACAATAATGATGCACTCGTAAAAAGTCGAAATATGCACAATTTTGTCATTCCCGTGAAAACGGGAATCCAGTCTTTTCGAGTGCTTAGCCCTCTATGGATTCCCGCCTACGCGGGAATGACAGACTTTTTACGAGTTCATTAATAATAGCAGGATAAATTTATGGAGAAAGCAATAAAAGATTTTGAAACCTACATGAAGGTTGTAAGGAATCTTTCTCCACATACCATGAGGAATTATCTGGCCGATTTGAGGCAGTTCAAGGATTTTCTGGAGAAAAACAATATATCTGCAGGGGCAGATAGTAAAGGGATACTTGTTGGTATTGATCACCTGGTTATAAGAGCATTTCTCGGTTCTCTCTACCGGAGAAAGATTAAGAAAGTTACGATATCAAGAAAGGTTGCAACACTAAGGGCATTTTTCAAATATCTGCTTCGTGAGGGAAGAGTTAGTAATAATCCGGCTGAGATGGTTCAAGCGCCTCAGGCCGATAAATACTTGCCCGTCTTTCTTCCAGTGGACGAAATATTTTCTCTTCTGGACGTGAAGTTTAAACAGGATGCGTTTGGACTCCGGGACAAGGCGGTGTTGGAGCTGTTATATTCATCAGGTGTCCGTGTCAGCGAGCTTACCGGTTTAAGTATGGATGACATTGATTTTACACAGTGCCAGATGCTGGTCAGGGGAAAGGGCAAGAAAGAGAGGATAGTTCCTGTGGGTGCCCCTGCGCTAACTTCCGTTAAGAACTATCTTGAGAGAAGGAGTGAACTGACAAAAAAAAAAGTCGAAGATAATATTGAAAAACCACTTTTTATCAGCAGGATCGGTACGAGATTGACGCCGAGAAGCGTGGGAAGGATCGTAGATAAGTATGTCTATATGAGCGGAATTAACAGGAAAGTTGGTCCTCATACGTTAAGACATACATTTGCCACTCATCTGATGGACGCGGGTGCGGATCTCAGGATTATCCAGGAGCTCCTTGGTCATGAGAGTCTTTCCACGACACAAAAGTATACATCAATAAGTGTAAGCAGATTGATGGAAGTGTATGACAAAGCTCACCCCAAGGCCAGAGGAGGGTAAATGAATATAAGAGGAACAACGATCATAGCGGTAAGACATAAGGGAAAAGTAACGGTTGCCGGAGACGGACAGGTTACTGTGGATATTACTATAATGAAGCATGGTGCCAGAAAGGTTCGCAGGCTGTATAATAATAAAGTCATTGTTGGATTTGCCGGGACGACTGCCGATGCATTCACTCTCTTTGACAGGTTTGATCAAAAGCTGGAACAGCACAGCGGGAATCTCTTGAGAGCGGCGGTTGAACTGACTAAAGATTGGAGAACAGACAGGATTCTCAGGCATCTGGAAGCCCTGATGATAGCAGTGAGCGAAAAACATTTCTTGATCATATCCGGTAACGGAGATGTCATTGAATCTGATGATGATGTAATGGCGATTGGTTCTGGTGGACCTTACGCACTGGCAGCAGCTCGCGCGCTTATAAGATATTCGGATTTAAGTGCAACAGAGATAGCCAGAGAGGCGATGAAGATTGCTTCCGATATATGCATCTATACAAATGATAAGATAACGATTGAAGAACTTGATGTATTGGAGGAAAAGGCTAAAGGTTAAAGGCTAAAGGCTAAAGGCTAAAGGCAGGAAATAACAATCTGTTATTATTTACCTCGAACTCTAAACTTTGAACTCTGAACTCGAAACTTTAAACTCGAACGATAGTGAGGGAATATATGTCATCAAAAGCTCTAACACCAAGGGAGATTGTCTCGGAGTTGGATAAATATATAATTGGCCAGGGTGATGCCAAGAGGGCCGTTGCCATAGCGCTTAGGAACAGATGGAGACGTCAGAATGTTCCTGAGGAGCTGGGGGAAGAGATATCTCCCAAAAACATTATCATGATAGGCCCGACTGGAGTTGGGAAAACAGAGATAGCTCGGAGGTTGGCGAAGCTTGACAAATCCCCATTTTTAAAGATTGAAGCCTCAAAATTTACGGAGGTGGGTTATGTAGGGAGAGATGTTGAGTCAATGATTCGCGATCTTGTGGAGCTGTCCGTGAACATGATAAAATTGGAAGAACAGGATAGCGTTAAAACCAAAGCAGCAGAGATTGCCGAAGAAAGAATTCTGGATATTCTTCTTCCACCAAAACCTGTGGAAAAGGATGTGGGAGAAGTTCTCTCGGACGAGAGTTCACCGGAGCCTGAGGAGAGGCAGATTGTACAGCGGGACACCACCCGTGAAAAGCTGCGCCAGCTTCTTCGAAGCGGCAAACTGGATGATCG
>JAUVKS010000053.1 GCA_030596145.1 Pseudomonadota bacterium
CGACAATACCCTTCACTTTAGCGTACGGCTGGGTCCGGGACACCGGCTTCATTGAAGCCTTTTTTTCTCAGGAGGCAGCTGTCACACCGTCCACAGGCTTTGCCTTTCGGTGAAGGGTCGTAGCAGCTATGGGTCATGCTGTAATCAACGCCCAGTTCGATGCCTTTTTGAATAATCCTGGCTTTGGTCATATTGATGAGAGGGGTTTTGATTTTTAGTCTGGTTTTGCCTTCGATGCCCACCTTGGTGGCGAGGTTCGCCATGCGCTCAAATGCCTCGATGTATTCTGGGCGGCAATCCGGATACCCGCTGTAATCGACGGCATTCACCCCTATAAAGATATCCGATGCCCCAAGTACCTCTGCCCATGCCATGGCGTAGGAGAGAAAGATGGTGTTTCGCGCGGGGACGTAGGTGATCGGGATTTCCCGCTGCATTTCTCCTTCAGTGCGGCCTTTCGGTACCTCGATGTTGTCGGTAAGCGCCGAGCCCCCTATCATCGTCAGGTCGATGTCGATGACCAAGTGTTCTTTAGCGCCAAAAGCTCTCGCTACCCTCCCGGCCGCTTCCAGCTCAAGGACATGACGCTGGCCATAGTGGAAGCTGAGACTGTATATCTCGTAGCCCTCCGACCGGGCTATGGCCATAACTGTCGTGGAATCGAGGCCGCCGCTTGAGAGGACTACAGCTTTTTTCTTATTGCTCATTAGCTTGTCTCCAATTAGAGCCCTTTGGGCGGGTAAAAGGTTAAAGGTCAAGGGTCAAAGGCAATGGATGATGTTATCAATTGTATGCTCCCCCCTTAACCTGTTGATTCTGTTAGCTTAAAAATGGAAACTCCTATATTGTTCAATTAGACCCCTCTTTGTTCAGGATCCCAGATGGTTTTATGAAGTTGTGTGTGAAGTCTCACATTCAGGTGATCTCCCAGTATCCATTTCGCCAGGATTTTTGGATCCATTTTTCCAAAGACGTGAGAGAAATGTGGCGGGTTCATTTTCAAAAGGGTGGTGTCTATGAGATCCAGTGTCTTCTTGGCATACTCATAGTCCTCCCTGTCGCCGATGACAAACTTTGTCTCGTCTCTGTCCGTCAGCCTGGTCAGATTTTCCAGATCGTTCTTTTCCTCCTCACCGCTGGAGGGGCATTTAATGTCGATAATCTTCACACAGCGTTCATCGATCCGGCTGATGTCCTGACTGCCGTTGGTTTCCAGCAAGATCTCAAAGCCTTCTTCAATTAAGCGAAGGATAAGCGCAGGAGTATCTTTCTGGATCAAAGGTTCGCCGCCCGTGATTTCAACGAGAGGGCATTTGTAAGATGCAACCCGGTCGACAATCTCCCCAATCTCCATTTCTTGACCCTCATCGTAGGCATACCGGGTATCGCAATAGGAACACCGGAGATTACAACCAGTCAGCCTGACAAAGACACAGGGGCGGCCGGCATAGGAAGATTCTCCCTGGATGCTGTAGAATATCTCGTTGACTTTCAGGGGCACCTATTCCTCCCAGTAAAAAGCTCCGGTACTATCGGTTTCTGAGACCATCACTTTGGAGACTTTTGAATTTTCCGAATTCAGCTTTTCGCTTAGTTCTTTATATAGAAACCTGGCAATGTTCTCGGATGTGGGGTTTACGTCCTTGAACGCCGGAAAATCGTTCAGGTTGGAATGGTCAAGGTCTTCGAGCACATCGTTGATGGTCTGTTTGATATCCCTGAAATCGATGCCTATCCCGATATCATTCAGTTTTCTGCACTTGACGAACACTTTTATAATCCAGTTGTGTCCGTGTATTCGGGCACAATTGCCCGGGTAACCCCTTAGAGAATGGGCGGCAGAAAAACGGGTCTTTACGTACATTTCAAAAAATCCGGGCATAACACCTCCGTTTTGTTAAACAATTAAGCAGTGAAAGACTTCATATTTCTGTAGGGTGGTCCGCCTCAGGCGGACCACCGTTCGCGGTCGGGTGTAAAACCCGACCCTGCGACTCGGTTTTACCCAATACTATATCATTTGACATAACATGAGACAAGTTTCCTCTTGTGACTTTTAGCTCAATGTCATTACAATTCAAGGGTAAATCACCCTCATTTTTTAAATGGGGGGATCTCCTGTCGCCGGTCTGCTCAAGAGGGGACGGCTGGAAATTTTTTCTTGACTGAAGTGAACATACACAATAAGCATAGAGCAAGTCCTGACACGATGGTAGGAATGTATAATTTGCAATTCCAAAGGAGGTTGAAATGTTTGAGAGGATCTTGTATCCCACCGATTTTTCAGATGTAGCAAAGAAGGGCCTGGACTTTATCAAGCAGTTGAGAGATGCCGGTGCAAAAGAGGTGATTGTTCTACATGTCAATGACATAAGGGGTATAGACTTGGCGGTCCTGCCTGCTTCTAAGGATTACATGGAGATTGAAAGAGCTCTGGAAAAAATAATAACAGAAGAAATGGGTGCAATAGAGGACGAACTGAAGGGGGCGGGTTTTAAGGTCAAGGTGAGAGTTGAAAAGGGGATTCCATTCAGAGAAATATTGAGGGTGGAGGAGGAGGAAAATGTCTCCGCTATCGTCGTTGGGTCTCACGGAAAGAGTAATATTGAAGAAATGCTTCTTGGATCTGTTTCGGAAAAGGTGATAAGAAAAGCCAGGAACCCTGTCTTAGTCATAAAGAGATAACCCCGCGCAGTTTACTGCGGGGTTGGCGAGCGATTTTAGAAGAATTATTTCTTACGATTCAAAGATTCCCCGTCCGCTGCAACGGACGGGGAACCTTCAATATCGCTCTTGTTATAAGGAAGTTTTTAATAACCTGTTTTTCAGTACTGGTCAAAATCCCCGAGTGGTCGTTTGAATGTGAACTTAGCAGGATCGACAATCAACCGTTCATAAGCGGCTTTTGTATTCCCACCCAACGCAGAAAAAGGAAGCGACACAACAAATAATGCCGTACCGATAATGGTTGCGGCAATTCCCAACGGCCTGACAATCAGCGCATCAACGACCATTTTACCGACTGTTAATTGCTTGTCCTCATCCGAGTTTTGGGCAAGCGCAGTTGAACCAAACGGGACAACCAGCATAAGGGCAATAACCAGAACAATAATGGATGGTTTAAGGGTTCTTTGCATAAATGCCTCCTTAGCTTGTCACTCCCGCGGAGGCGGGAGTCTATAACACCTTGCAATGACTGGATTCCCGCTTACGCGGGAATGACAGAGAGGGACGAAATCCGACTTTTTACGAGTCCATCAAACTGACATTTTTATGGAAAGTGAAAACATTTAGTCTATCTTAGCAGTTATCTTGACAGGTTGCAACAATTGATCGGGTTGAAAAATGGGGCTATTGCTTCCAGTGTGGCCCCATCCCCGATCCCCGATCGGGGTCGGGGATGGTTGGGGATCGAGGACAGGTTTAGCCGACAATAGATTAACTCGCTGCCTCCCGTTTGGGTCGGAACATATTAAATAACGACCCTCCGGAACGACGCAGTTGGAAGAACAGGGCAATGGCGAAGAGGACTATTCCCAGTGAGTCGGTTTTCAGACCCGGCTTGATGAGGAGAAATGCCACGGCAAAGAGATCTATCCTTTCAAACCATGTCGTTTTGATAATCATGCAATTTTGTATTGCCGCCGCCAGGCAGTAAACTCCGAAAAGAGCGGTAAGTGTCGCGAATGCGATATGGAAAACACTTCCTCCCGGTATACTGAGCATTTCAGGGGCGAAGACGAACATGAAGGGGACGATATATCCCGCAAGCCCAAGTTTGAAGGCGGTAATGCCCGTTTTCATCGGGTTTGACCCCGCGACCCCCGCTCCCGCATAGGCGGCCAGCGCCACCGGCGGTGTAATGTCTGCGCGGGTTCCGAAGTAGAAGATGAAGAGGTGAGCCGCAACGGGCACAACACCCAGATATATCAGCGCGGGCGCTACCAGGGCGCTGATGATGATATACTGCGCCGTGGTGGGAACACCCATTCCGAGGGCGAGACAGGCGATCATTGTAAGCGGCAGTGCAAAGAGAAGCTGTCCTCCCGAAAAATCGACAATAAGTGATGAGAATTTAAGACCAAGGCCCGTGACGGTGATCGTGCCGATGATGATACCGGCCGCCGCGCAGGCCGCAGCCACTTCCACGGAACCGATGGCGCCATCGACCATGGCGTCTATGATGTCCCTGATTTTGAGACCCGAGGAGGCACGCAGGCAGCTGGTTATTATCATTGCTACCAGTATAATAAAGAGGTAAGGTTGCAGTCCGAGATATGGTATAACTAACATAACCCCGCCAAAGATGGCCAGTCCTGTGCCTATTGTTAAAACTTCCTGCCTGAGAGACATATCGGCCGCCTTTAGTGAAGCTATGAATAACGTGAGTATGACTGTCCAGAAAACCGCCCGTTCCGGAGAGTAGTTCAGCACCAGAAATGTGATCAGGACGATGATGGAGATCAGGTGATGCCATCCTTTGCGTAAAGTTTGTAAGACGTTGGGAAGATGTGCCCTGTCAATTCCTTTAAGGCCCATCAGGACGGCGCGGAAGTGCACCTGCATAAAAGTACCGAAGAAGCTGAGCAGTGCCGGGATGCAGGCCGCGATACAGACCTTGATATAGGGTATGCCCAGGAATTCCGCCATCAGAAATGCGGCCGCGCCCATGATGGGCGGCATGATCTGTCCCATCGTGCTGGACGACGCCTCCACCGCGCCGGCGAAATACGCGGGGTAGCCGGTCCGTTTCATCAGAGGGATGGTGAAGGAGCCTGTCGTCACCGTGTTGGCCACGGATGAGCCGCTGATCATTCCGAACATGCAACTGGACATAACCGCGGCCTTGGCCGGGCCGCCCCTGGTTGTGCCAGTCAGGGCGAAGGCTATATCGGTGAAAAACTCTCCCGCCCCCGTTTTGCGAAGAATAGCCCCGTAAAGTATAAAGAGAAAGATGAAATTGGCGCTTACGCCGAGCGGTACGCCAAATATGCCATCGGTGGAGAGACTCAGATATGTGGCGATACGCTCCAGACTGTATCCACGGTGGGATAGGACTTCCGGCAGATGTGGACCGGCAAATGCGTAAATCAAGAATATAATGGCTACGGTGGACACCGCGAGACCTGTAGAACGGCGGGCCGCCTCCAGCACAATAATCAGTAGTATAGTGCCGGCGACAACGTCCTGTATCTCATAACAGCCGGCCCGGTTGAGGATGGGCGTTGAGTATATGAATATCCAGACACAGATGCCTACACTGCCGATGAGAAAGACCATATCTATGACGGTCGGCCTTGTTTTCGGGCTCCATCGCCTGGTGGCCGGATAGAGCAGGAAGATAAGGGTGGACATGAAAATCCAGTGAATGGCCCTGTGATCAAGGGCGAAGAACGGGTGATAATATGCATAAGATAGCTGATAGCAACTGGCCAGGACGCCGATGACAACAATAATTTTTGACAGAGTGGGGCCGAAAGTGCGCTTCCTTTCGAATTTTTCCAGCACCTCCTCGGCGATGCGTGCCTCTTCTTCGCTGGCCGTCAGTTCTACATCGGTCACTTCTTCAGTTTCGGGTTTTTTGGTTAATTCGTCCGTCATCTGTTCCACCTTTTTTGTTCTGGTACATTATCGTTTACAATCCGTATCCATACCGGTTCCCCGCCACCGGTCAGCGAAAGGAGGGGGATAGACCGGTTATTTATCTTTACAAGGTGTCCCGCCACCCGTCCCACCCGGATCGGGATATAGGTAAAGTGGCGGTTAAGGAGAACTCTGGTTCTGTGGCCGTCAAGTATGACCCGCGCGTTTTCGGTAGATTGAAACTCAAGGCCCGAGCCGTACCACAGGAACTCCTCCTCCTCAAGGATGATCTTATCGGGACCCACAATCACAAAGTGGTCCACAATGGGTGTCAGATCGGAGCTGTGCGTGTAACGGAGCTGAAAGCGGTCTCCGACACTTACGGGAACTTTCAGCAGTATCTCTTCCCGCTCAGGCTGGTATATCTGTAAATATAAATGACTGTTTCCCGCGTATGCAGGCGTCAGGATAAAAAGTATCGAAAGGATGATCCATAAGGGTCGCATAGATATTGTGTTTCGAGACCTTTGCAAAACGCCCCCTTTCGTCCAATTTCTGCGTCAGGCTCAAATTTTAATCCTCAAAATACTCAATGTATTCCTGCGGTTAAAATTTTCGCCTTCCTTGAACTTGAACGAAATTGAACATTTTGCAAAGGTCTCGTTTCGTGGATGAAGATGAGCGCGCGGCGCTGTGCCGCACGCTCACCGGGTTAAGATTTATTTGACGGCCCCTTTTTCCTTGAAATATTTCAAGGCGCCGGGATGCAGCGGAATTGGGCTGTTAACGGCGTTTTTAGGCGTCAACTGCGCCGCGATGGGATGGATGTTTTTAAGGGCATACTTGCCGGTGGTGACATTTTCGAAGATGCCCTTGACGATTTTGTAAGCGAGCGCCTTGGGCATTTTTTTGTTGGCTATCATGACATTGGAGTCACCCAGACACAGAACATCTCCCTTTACATCGGTGTATGTGCCGCCGGGAATTGAGCTCTTGATGTAATAGGCATATTTTTTGGTCATCATGTCCACCATTGCGGGCTCCAGGGCAACCAGGTCTATATCCCTGGTCGCGCACAGATCCATAATTGCGCTGGCGGGATAGGCGAAGTTGAAGAACGCCGCGTCGATGATGCCGTCCTTAAGGGCCTGGACAGATTCGGACTGACTCAGGTTGGCTATTCTCAGGTCCTTCTTGAGGTCAAATCCATAAGCTTCCAAAATGGCCTTGGCCATCGTCGAGCAGCCGGAGCCGGGCACGTCGATGGAGACCTTTTTACCCTTCATGTCCTTTACGCTCTTAATCCCAGAAGACTTGAGAACTACAATATGTTCCGGGGCAGGGTACATCTGGAAAAGGGCTACAATCGGATAGGCTTTCTTGAACGGTTTAAGACCCTCTGTCGCTTTGTAGGCAACACTTCCCATGACCATTCCCATGTCGGTATCAAGGTTTCCGACAAGACGACTGTTTTCCACTGAGGCGCCGGTTGATTCGGCCGCGCAGCGAAGATCGGGTATCGACTTTTCGATTACAACGGCCATTCCACCGCCAAGCGGATAATAAACGCCGCCTGGGCTACCGCTTCCCAGTGTGATAAATTTCTTTGCGGCAAAAGCCGTTCCCCCTGCTAATGTTAGGGCAAATACGGCAAATACCATGACTAAAATAAGTGTTAATCCTTTTTTCAACATTATAACTATCCTCCTTTTTTTAAATGTTGGTGTTGGCTTGATCATTACCAGTAGTTTAACCTTTGTGTGAGTATCACCCCCTTTCTTTGTGAATTTCAGTGCAAGAAGAGCCAGATTTAAATGTGACGCACTCTTCATGTGAGAATAATGAAGTTGGACAATCTCCTTAGCAGGTTCCCGTAATTTTTTGAAAACGAGAATAAATCTCACTTTCCTTGCATCATTTTATTTAGAATACCACATACAATGATCATATTCCAGTACCCAATCTTAACTTAACACTCCAGTGCAAGATTGAAAAGATGTCATTCTGAGCGACTGAAAGGAGCGAAGAATCTTTCTTGTTTCGGGCATAATCTATGCTTTTAAAATAGATTCTTCGTCGTTTCACTCCTCAGAATGACAATCTTGCGCTGTAGTGTTAATTACCCTACTTTTTCTTCCTGTCCTTGAAGTCCTCCAATTTTTCTTGTCTCTCAGGTGCGGAAACGGTTGCGAGGCAGGCCTCCACCTCATAGTCCATAAGTGCCTCCAGACTCACCTCAGGCACCATGTTGAGCCCCTTTTTGATGACATTAATGGAAAAGAGTGAATTTTCAGCGATTTTTTTCGCCATCTCTATTGTTTCTTCCATGAGTTTATCATCCGGTACCGCCTTGTTCACCAGCCCGATCCTCTCCGCCTCTTTCCCGTCAATATACTCACAGGTAAAAAGCAGTTCCTTTGCCTTGCCGGGCCCGACCAGGTCCTGTACCAGCCTCATAGCCCCGCCGGTTACGGAGGAAGAGATCCTCGCCTCGGGGGAACCGAATTTCGCGCTTTCCGCCGAAATCCTGATATCGCAGGCGAGCGACAACTCATAGCCGCTGCCCAGGGCATAACCGTTTACCGCCGCAATTGTGGGCTTGGGGTATCTGATGATCTCTCTTGATATCTCCTGAAGGTAAACCAGGTAATCTCTATAGGCCTGCAGAGACCTGCCCTTTGAATCCTTCAGGTCGGCCCCGGTGGAAAATGCCCTGCCCTCTCCGGTAATGATAAGCACCTTTATCTTTTCATCATCCCTCGCGTCATGAAGGGCTTCCCTTAGGTCAAGCCAGAGCTGCTTGTTCATGGCGTTCAATACCTGTGGCCTGTTCAATTTGATGGTCGCTATATTATCTTCTTTTTCATAGATGATGCATTCGAAATCCATTTTTCTCTCTCCTCTACTCAATTATTATTCTTGCATCAACGACGGATGCACCCTTTTCATGAACAATGATCGGGTTTATATCCACCTCTTTTATTTCCGGGTTATCAATTGCCATCCGGGATATCCTGATAATAACGTCCTTTATGATGTCGATATCCTTCGGCTTCTCTCCCCTTATGCCGGTAAGCAGGGGATACCCCTTTATCTCCTTTACCATTTCATCAATATCAATATCGGTAAGGGGGGTCACCCTGAAGGACACGTCTTTTAGAACCTCCACGAATATGCCCCCAAGTCCGAACATAACGACCGGTCCAAATTGCGGGTCTCTCACCATCCCTATGATACACTCCTGCCCCTTTGGCGCCATGGGTGATATCAGGACCCCCAGGATACTTGAAGGAGAGGCTACTTTCTTCGCATTTTCCTTGATCTTGTCAAACGCCCCTTCAACCTCATTCTCATCCTGAAGATTCAACATGATCCCGCCGGTATCCGACTTATGGATGATCTCCGGTGACACGATCTTCAATGCCACAGGGAAGCCGATTTCCTTTGCGGCTTCTGCCGCCTCCTCACGGTTTTTTGCCAGAGACGCCTTCGGCAGAGCAATCCCGTAGAGTTCCATAAGTTCCCTTGCCTCAGTCTCCAGCATGTTGGCCCTTCCTGCCTCTTTTACTTTACCGATCATTTCTTTCGCCTTATCTATATCGGCGCCATCGGTTTTGACGAAGGAGGCTTTTTTCAGTTTGTTTCTGTTGACGGAGAAATTGGACATATAAGAAAGGCACTGGGCAGCCCTGTCCGAAGAGACGGGAACAAAGATTCCGTTTTCTTTCAATATCTCCATGGATCTGAAGGGCTCATCGGCGAAAGAAGTATGAACTATGATCGGCTTTTGATACTCTTTAACCAGCTTGACCAGCTCCTGTGATGTCTTTTCCTCTATTTCCCCCACATGAGGG
>JAUVKS010000223.1 GCA_030596145.1 Pseudomonadota bacterium
GGAATAAGCGATATAAGGAATACTGGGAAAAGATAAAAACAGGATCGGTTTATGAAATAGCGGGAGTATTGCGCGATCTTTTTACGTTAAAGATTGACAAAGATCTGTCATTTGGCGAGAGAAAGATGATGGACACCGCGAAAAGTCTGTTGATAAGAGAAATATCGATAGCCGGCGACTGTGATGAAGCAGAAGTGGAAGAAAACCTTAAAGTAATATTTACAGAATAATATTTTACATTTCTTTATTTTAAATAATGATAAGTTCTTGAATATTAATGATATTCACATAACCAGTTAAATTCTTACTGTTTTGTCATTCTCCCGGAAACAAAAGTCGGGTGCTGGTGGCTGGTTGTGTAGATCTACAATCATAATACATATTTTATACTATTTTTTTTACGGGTCCATCAGTATTAGGAGGTGGAATTTGATTCTAAGATTTTTACTCATAGTGGGCTGTTCCATAGGTGGTTATTTTATTGCTTTACAATATTATACATTTCCGCATTCATTAATAGGTTCAGTAGCAGGATTCTTTCTTTCAATCTTTGTAATACAGCTCGAGCAGGCCATAAGAAAACTTTCCCTGAGGGTTATAGCCGGCGGCGTTATCGGAACAGTTTCCGGGCTTTTAATTGCCTTTCTCTTTACCTATGGTCTGAAGTTTATGCCAGGGCTGGAGAAACAGGAGATAATACCGTGGGGACATCTCTATTTTATAATCACCTGTATCCTGGCGTATCTCGGCCTGGTTCTTGGTGCAAAGAAGATTGAAGAATTTCCCTTTTCCAGATCCAAATCTTCAAAAGATGAAAAGAATCCGGATTATAGAATACTTGATACCAGCGTTATTATTGACGGCAGAATGGCTGATATATGCGACACAGGCTTTATTGAAGGCAGCCTGATAGTTCCTCGTTTCGTATTGGATGAATTGCAGCAGATCGCCGATTCATCCGACCATATGAAGCGTTCAAAAGGCAGGAGGGGACTGGATATACTCAACCGGATGCAGAAAAGTGCCGGCATAAGAATTGATGTCGTGGATGCCGATTTTCCAGAGATAAGGGGTGTTGATGCTAAGCTGGTCGCTCTTGCCAAACAAAAGGGGGGCAAAATCGTAACCAACGACTACAATCTGAACAAAGTTGCTGAATTGCAGGGCATAAAGATCCTGAATGTCAACGAACTTGCAGGTGCCTTGAAACCTCTGGTTTTGCCCGGAGAGACAATGACAGTCAGAGTCATAAAAGAGGGAAAAGAAGCGGGGCAGGGCGTAGCATATCTTGATGATGGTACCATGGTGGTAGTGGATAATGGGAGCAAGCACATGGGAGAAAAAGTAGGGGTGGTTGTAACCAGTGTTCTTCAAACAGTAGCGGGAAGGATGATTTTTTCCGGCATGAAAAATGACGAGCATGACGGCATGTCCGCGCAGATGTAAACAACAAAGCCGCAACAGGAATACTTTGCAGAAATGCATCACATAAGCACTAAAAAAACGAAAACGCAAAAAAAATAAAAACAGAAAAGCAATAATGATGGTGCAATCAGTTGCGATTATCGTTGCCGGCGGTTCCGGAAAACGGATGTTGCGTGATCTTCCAAAACAGTTTCTATCGCTGGATGGCATACCTGTATTAACCCGAACCCTCAGCAAATTTGAAAAGGCTATGTCTGTTGTTCGCATCGTACTTGTGGTTCCGGAAGAGGACATGGATTATGCGAAGGATGAAATCGTCGACAAACACCGAATCCTTAAGGTGG
This sequence comes from Pseudomonadota bacterium, assembly GCA_030596145.1. Lineage (GTDB taxonomy): Bacteria > Desulfobacterota > Syntrophia > Syntrophales > JADFWA01 > JADFWA01. Next base: position 1,770 of record JAUVKS010000223.1, read on the forward strand.
AGCATATCCAGGCCGGGGGGGAGACAAGACAGGATTCCGTCAGAAAAGGTCTGGAGATGGTTGATGACAGAGACGATGTTATAGTTATTCACGATGGTGTCAGGCCGTTTCTCTCGGAAGAGTTGATAGATCTTTCCATTCGGGAAGCTGTCCGAAACGGGGCAGTGGTTCCGGTAATTCCCTTGACGGATACGGTTAAATTAGTTGGTGAAGACGGAATTATAAGAGATACGCCCGGCAGAAATGATTTGCGGCTTGCTCAGACGCCCCAGGCATTTAGAAGGGAAATTATCCTGGAGGCATACAGAAATGCGTACAGAGAGGGATTTTACGGCACAGACGACGCATCTCTTGTGGAACGCATGGGCGTGTCTGTGAAAACAATCCCGGGTTCATACGATAATATCAAGATTACCACGCCGGGAGATATTATCCTTGGTAAACTTCTCCTGAAAAAAATCGGAACAGGTATATGAGAATCGGCTTTGGATATGACAGCCACAGGCTGGCGAAAGAGAGGAAACTGATTTTAGGGGGTGTGGAGATTCCCTGTGAAAAGGGGCTCCTTGGTCATTCCGATGCGGATGTTCTGCTTCATTCTCTCTGTGACGCTATTCTTGGCGCTATTGGAGAAGGTGATCTTGGGAGGCACTTTCCCGACAGTGATCCCGCCTACAAGGATATTCCCAGCAGAGAGCTGTTGATCAAGGTTAATGGACTGGCAGCCCGGAAGGGTTACCGGGTGAATAATGTTGATTCAACGCTTGTCCTGGAGAAGCCGAAATTAAGAGAATATATAAATAAAATGGTTGAGAATATAGCCGATTTCCTCAATGTGGAGCCGAGCCGGGTAAGTGTCAAGGCTTCAACTAATGAAGGTATGGGCTTTACCGGACGGTGTGAAGGAATAGCCGCCTTTGCGGTAGTTACAATGAAGGGTAAGAAGTAAGGAGAAGTAACAGGTGACTGAAAAATGGTTTACGGTTCACAGTTCATGGTTTACAGTTAAAAAAACAGTGAACCGGTAACCGA
>JAUVKS010000039.1 GCA_030596145.1 Pseudomonadota bacterium
ACGAAGTGGGAATAGATGTGCCGCATAAGATATTCGTCGGCATGGGTGTCGAACAGAAAACGCTCAAGAATGTGGTGGAAGATGGTCGCCTCGGCCTGAAAAAGTCGGGGAAAGGTTTTTTCCTGAAAGACGGTAGCGTTGATCTCGAAGTCCTCCCGCTTATCGCAAAGAGGGAACCAAAAGAGATGACGGAAGAAGAAATTCAAACGGGTCTCCTGACAGCATTGATAGGAGTAGGGAGAGATCTTCTTGACAGGCAAATTGTAGATGATCCGCGGATGATTGATGTTGGTATGATATGGGGCACCGGATTTCCTCCGGATAAGGGGGGTCCGTTAAAATGGGCAGATCTTACAGGTCTCAGTCAAAAACTGTTCGGGAAAAATTTTTACTGATTCAGGGCAAGTTTTGCGGTTGCTGTCGTAGCGACCTGCCTGTGTGTTGCACGCAGACGGGGACGCAGAACACCCTGAAACCCTGTGGAGAAAGTTCTAAAAAAAAATTAAGAGAAAATATAAAGAAAAAACTGGAGTCGGAGTAAGCAGGAAAAAAGATATGGAGAAGCGGGATCTTACATTTTTGGAAGAGGAGCGAACTTATGATCAATGAAAAAAAACGGGAGTTTGTAAACTATCTGGAAAAGGTCATAAAGATAATCGAGAAAATGGAAATTAAAATTATTGACTTCAGTGACCGTTATGTAAAAGTGATGCTGCCTAAAGATCCCAATATCAATCATATAGGTACAGTGTATGCGGGATCATTGTTTTCTCTTGCTGATTACTCGACAGGAGTACTCTTTTTTGCTTCATTTGACCATACAAGATATTTCCCCGTATTAAAAGAAACTTCCATTCGTTACAGCCATCCGGCGACTACCAATATAATCGCAGAGTTGGAGCTGACGACTGAACAGGTCGAGGAGGCCCGGAGAATCGCTGAGGAGAAAGGAAAGGTTGATATGATTACGGACATAGAGCTCAAAGATGAAAAGGGAGAAATATGCTGCCTTGTTCATCTAATATGGCAGATTAGAAAGATCGACAAAAAATAAGAGGGGATTTTATATCTCTCCCGCTGCAAAGAAGCCCTCCTTAATGGCCTCAAGGGCCTTACGGGGGGCTTTTGCATCTCCTATTACGATCACTTTTTCGACAACCTCCTTTAGTTTTTCCTCAAGCGAATTGACAGAATTTGTGCCCACAGCTAAGACGACTGTGTCGCAATTGATCAATTCGGATTCTCCCTCTCGCTCCACGACTACACCTTCTTGAGTTATTTCTATAACTTTTGTTCTGGTCTTTGCCTTTACACCGTACCTGGAGAGCATCTGAAGATCCACCCATCTGGTTGTCATACCGATATCTGCACCCAATTTCCCCAGCATCTCAATTAGTGTTACCTTCTTGATACCTTTCGTTGAAAGCTCCCGCAAAGTCTCAACATCCTCCGCCTTGTTGAGAAAGAGAAACTGAAGCGTATCGGCATTTATAGTTCCTATTTTGGCTATGTAAGTCGCAACCTCTATACCCACGGCACCGCCGCCTACAACTACCACTTTATTGCCAATATCGACTTTCTCAGACAGGACGTCCCATGCCTGGACGACGGTTTTGCCGTCAACTCCCGGTATTCCGGGTTTTATCGGCTCTCCCCCCGTTGCGACTATCACTACATCCGGGTTTTCAGCTTTGACAAGATTATCATCTACAACTGTATTTGCGTGAATATCGACTCCTGCTGGAGTTAACTGTTTCGATAATGCATCTGCGAGAGTCCTGAACTCCCTCTTTTCCTCCAATGTCCCCGCTAAATTGAGCTGCCCGCCCAAGTCTTCAGATCTTTCATATAGTGTAACTGCATGACCCGCCTCTGCCGCTGTCCTCGCTGCAGATAGACCGCCAGGCCCACCACCTATTACCATGACCCTTTTTGCTGTTTCTGTCTTTGATACTGGAGGCACATCAAGCTCGCGGCCTGCTCTGGGGTTTACCATACATTCAATGGGCTTCATGACGAATACATTGTCAAGGCATCCCTGATTGCACCCAATACAGGGTGTGAACTCATTTAACCTTCCATTTCTTGCCTTGTTGGGCATTTCGGGGTCGGCCATAAGCCCCCTGGCAAAACCCACCATGTCTGTACTTCCCTCTTCTATGATTTTGTTGGCAAGTGTAGGATCATTTATCCTGTTGCATGAAATAACCGGCTTTGAGACGACCTTTTTTATTTCCCTGGCAAGGTATGTATATCCCCCTCTCGGCACCCCCATGGTTATCTGTGGCACTCTCGATTCATGCCACCCTCCGGTTATGTCGAAGGCGTCTATGCCGTGTTTCCCAAGCTCCGCCGCGAATAGCCTGATTTCCCTGTTCGTGTTGCCTCCCGGCATGAAATCATTACCTCCGAGACGTATCAGGCCGGTAAAATCCTTTCCGACGGCATCCCTTACCGCATCAGTCACCTCCAGTCCGAACCTCATCCTGTTCTCAAAACTTCCGCCATATTCATCTGTCCTCTTATTGGTGACTGGAGAAAGGAACTGAGTTATCAGATATCCAGCAGAACTAAGAATTTCTACCGCGTCAAATCCGGCCTTTTTGGCTCTATCGGCTGCCCTGGCGAAGCTGTTTATGGCATATTTTATATCCTCTATGGTCATTTCTCTTGGCTCTTCTCGAGTCAATTTGGAAGCAATCGGAGACGGAGCTATAGCCTTTCGTCCTATAAATGCGGAATGGACATACCTTCCACCATGGAAAAGCTGGGAAGCTATGAGTGTGCCATGTCTGTGGACTGCATCGGTGAGCTTTTTGAGCCCCGGGATAAACCTGTCATCACTAATATCTATCATGTTCAGGTAGCCGCTGTATTCATCTACCGGGCAGCCCCCGACTATTATGAGGGCTGCCCCACCCTTTGCCCTCTCTTCGTAGAAGGCGATGAGTCTATCCGTAACCTCGCCATCCGGGGTGTAATTGAGATGCATGGCGGGCATTACTATCCTGTTTTTCAGTTTCAGGTTTCCTACATCGATTGGTTTAAACAGGGCTTCCATGAAATGTACCTCCTTTACTCTCCCCTGAAATGGGGCTTTCGTTTTTCGAGAAAAGCTCTGATTCCTTCGTGTGAATCGTCTGTTTTTGCAGCCTTTATCATGCCCGAGCCTTCCAGTTCGAGATGTCTTTCCAAAAGTCCGAGCATCGCGTGGTTCAGGTTTGCTTTGGCGATATCAAATGCTTTCGTCGGACCCGAGGCAAGGTTCGTTGCAATTTCAAGCGATTCCTTTTCAAGTTCTGTATCTTCCACCACTTTGTTAACAAATCCCCACTCTAATGCCTGTCCGGCGTCGAATACAGGATTAAGCAAGAGCAGTTCACTTGCCTTTCCGAATCCAACCAGGAGGGGAACAGTTAGCGACCACCCTCCATCGCCGGTCAAACCCACCCCGGTGTATCCCTGTCTGAACTTTGCCGAGGAAGCACATATTCTCAAATCACAGGCGGCGGCGATACTCATTCCCGCGCCACCAATAGCCCCATTTATGACCGCGATTACCGGTTTTGGCATTTTCCTAATATTCATTATGGCGGCGTTTAAATCATTTAAAACTTGGCTGAAAAGGGCTGACAGGTCAGCTTTGAGATGGTCTTTAAAAACCGACAGATCACCACCTGCACAGAATGCCTTTCCTTCTCCGGTGATGATTACCGCTCTGGTATCCTCATCATCAAGACAGACCTTCGAGGCCTCGGCAAGCTCACGGAGAAGTTCGCCGTCAAGTGAATTAAAAGTCTTGGGCCTGTTCAGTTTGATGGTTGCTATGTTGTTCGCTTTTTGAAGGATGATGTTTTTGAATACCATGATGTTCTTACCCCTTTAGTTTGTTTGAGTTTAAGCCGAAAGTTTATCAAAAATATGGTCCTGTTTTGGCGTTATAGGAAGGGAAGATCGGATTTGGTTGAGAGATGGGAATACGCGTATCACGGCACATCTAAGAGCTCAGAAATTCCTTCATCTTCCTGATGGTCTGATGATAATCCTCGCTTTTAAAGACGGATGCGCCTGCTACGATAATATCTGCGCCGGCGTCTGCTATTGACTTTATGTTGTTAAGTGTTGTGCCTCCATCCACTTCTAAGAGGACATCGGATGAGACCGCATTGATCATTTCCCTTGCCTTTTGTATCTTCGGGAGCATGGTCTCTATGAAATTTTGACCACCGAAACCGGGATTTACCGTCATCACAAGAAGGAGGTCCACATCTTCTATGATCTGTTCGATCTGGGTAAGGGGAGTTGCGGGATTCAGGGAGACTCCAGCCTTGATCCCCTGTTCCTTGATAAGTGTTATTGTCCTGTGAAGGTGATCCGTCGCCTCAACATGGACGGTGATCATATCGCTTCCAGCTGCGGCAAAAGCCTCGATAAACCTCTCCGGATTTTCGATCATCAGATGCACATCAAAGGGAAGATTTGTAACCTTCCTAAGTGAGGCTACCACCACGGGTCCGATGGTGATGTTCGGGACAAAGTGACCGTCCATAACGTCTATGTGTATCAAATCCGCCCCTGCTTCTTCCACCGCCAGGATTTCTTTTCCAAGTTTACTGAAATCAGCAGATAATATGGATGGAGCTATTTTTTTCATATGACATCCTTATAGTTCCCTTTCCCCCTCCCTCAATTCCTCCCGCTCCGCCATACAAACGGCGGACTTTCAGCACGGGAGGGAAGTTGCATGTGACAATCTCAGTCGTTTAGAATTCCATGGTCAGTGCGTATGACACACCTGAATCCAGATCTCTAATTCGAAGCCGTAGCTCCTTTGCCCCTTTTGCCTCTCCGGGAAAGAAAATGAATCCATGAGCGATTTCATGGGGGTTTATCGACCGGCTTTCAAGAGATCGTGTCTGTAGATCTTGTCTTATCTCGCGCTGCACGTCCTGGTTTGATAATCCGTCGGCGCCTCCCATGGTTAACCCTGCGGCAGCTCCTAAGGCAGCTCCTTTCATGGCCGCATCGCCAACATTATGTCCCGACACGATCCCGATTGCCGCGCCGATGATCGCCCCTGCTGTGCCGGCGAGCATCCCTGATTTTGCCCCCTCGGGTACGACTTTACCAAGTTCAGTCTTCTTTGATATTCTATCATAAGCGAGTCTTGCGTCAATTATCGGCCAGAGATTATTTTCACTGTCCACCAGAAATGTTTGATTTGCGACAATTTCTAATGAATGATTTCCTTTGTTATCAAAGATGACCTGGACAGGGAATATTCCCGCCTCTCTGATGTCAAACCCGAAGGCTGATTCCGCCTCTTTACTGTCATCATAAGCCTTAGCTGCTATAAGCGCTCCGGCAGCCGCTGTTGCGTTTGGATAGGCGGCGGGCATCTTGAAAGGTACGACCTGCCTCTTGTAGCTTGTACAGGCTACAATGGTAATGATGAGAAGAAATATGATGACCAGGCCGTAATATTTTTTAGTTTCTTTCATGATTATGCACCTCCTAAGCATTTCTTACCTTTATTCCCCTCTCCTTTAGATATTTCTTTACGTCGGCAATGGAAATTTCCCTGAAGTGGAAAATTGAAGCTGCCAGAACTGCTGAAGCCTTTCCTTCAACCACGCCCTCATATAGATGTTCCAACGTACCGGCTCCGCCGGATGCGATAACCGGTAGACCCGATGCTTCAGCTACAAGTCTTGTCAGCTTCAGATCATAGCCGTCTTTGGTTCCATCGGCATCTATACTTGTAGGCAATACCTCACCTGCGCCGAGATCAGAAACTCTTTTTGCCCATTCTATTGCATCTTTACCTGTTGGCTTCTGTCCCCCATTTATGTAAAGTTCATAACCGGAGGCTATTTCGTCTGAAGCCTTTCCATCAATTGCGATTACAATGGATGCACTTCCGAAAGCCTTTGATGCCTCCTCTATGAGAGTGGGGTTTTTTATGGCGGCTGTGTTCATGGACACCTTGCTCACTCCCGCTTCAAGCAGTCTTTCAATATCGGATATTTCGCTTATCCCCCCGCCCACTGTTAAAGGGATTGATATGACCGTGGCCACCTTTTTCACCAGATCAACTATGGTTTTTCTTCCTTCAACTGTGGCGGTAATATCAAGAAAGGCAAGCTCATCCGCCCCCTCATTTTCGTAAAAGATGGCATTTTCCACTGGATCACCAGCATCCCTCAGATTTACAAAATTAACCCCTTTTACAACCTTGCCATCTTTGATGTCCAGACATGGTATTATCTTGATATATTTCATGGGTCTTCCTTGCTTACCTCCTATTGTTATTAAAACGTATTACGTCTTGAAACTAATACTATATTGCGATATGGATGTCAATAGTTGAGAGGTGGTTGATGTACGTAGTTTATAACATACTGTTGTTTGTCAGTGCCCTTTTTCTGATCCCCTATTATCTTTTAAAGATGATCTTTACGGGGAAGTACAGGAAGAGTCTTGGCCCGAAATTTGGGTTTATCCATCCTGAAGTTTTCAGGGGGATGAAGGGCAGTCCCAGGATATGGATGCATGCCGTATCTGTGGGGGAGGTTACAGCTGCGGCTCCAATTATCTCTTCCCTCAGAGAAAAATTTCCTTCTGCCTGCATCCTGCTTTCCACCAGCACTGAAACCGGCCAGGTTATGGCACGCAGTATTGCTACTGCTGCTACGTCATATATATACTACCCCCTTGATATACCCTTTGTGGTTAGGAAGGTCATGGGTCTTGTTAAGCCGGATATATTTGTCGCGGTAGAGACGGAACTCTGGCCCAATCTTATACGAATTTGTAAAGATGCGGGCGTTAAAGTAGTCATGGTTAACGGGAGAATATCACCACGTTCCTTCAAAAACTATTTTAAAACCCGTTTCTTCTGGAAAAAAGTATTAAACTGTGTTGATGCAATAGGGGTGATATCTGCGATAGATGCAGACCGGATCAAGGCCCTTGGTGTGTCCTCTTCTAAGGTACATGTATTCGGGAACTCAAAGTATGACGGCCTTGCAGCCAGGGTAGAGCCGGAATTGGCGGATGAGATTGCACGCATGCTAAATATGGTACCCGGATCCAGGGTGTTCGTGGCGGGGAGCACACATGAAGGCGAGGAAGAAGGAATCCTGAATGTCTACCGAAAACTTCTGGAGGTATATCCCGATTTCAAGCTCATTATCATCCCGCGCCATATCGAAAGGGGCGAACAGGTGCTTTCTCTTGTGAAGGACGCAGGATTTGCGGACTGCATTACGATGACCGAAATAAAAAAAGGCAGGAACCGTTTGAATGAAAGGGTTGTCATCATCGATGTCATAGGAGAGCTCTTCAAGGTATACGGTCTGGCTACCGTTGTTTTTTGCGGGGGGAGTCTGGTTCCCAGAGGGGGGCAGAATATACTTGAGCCCGCCGCCTGGGGTAAGGTCATCTTTTATGGTCCTTCCATGGAGGACTTCGGCGATGAAAAGGCCCTGCTGGAGGAAGCTGGAGCCGGGATCACTGTCAGAGATGGCAACGAGCTTCTGGAGGGGATACTTACACTCTTGACTGATCCTGAAACCCTTTTACGTAAAGGGGAGGAGGGGAGAAAAAAGGTCGTTTCAAATATGGGGGCTGCCCGGAGATATGCGGAGATGATTGGCGAAAGGTTAAGGCAAAATAGTTGAATTAGTTGAATTGGTTCAACCAACAAAACCAGTTTTTACCCCTCCGCCATCTTCAAATATTCATTCCACTTATTGTCCACCCCCGTCTGGAATTGTTTCAATTGTTCCAGATTCATCTTTTTAAACCTGCCCTGTCTTTCCACATAATTGATCACGGGGAGCCTCTTTCCTCTTTCCGCCAGTGTCTTGCTCCTGCCGGTGAAGCGAAATTTCCCATCTTCTATTTCAAAGAGGACGGCGATTCCCGTTTCCACCGCCAGCTTTCCAATCCTGACAGTATCCCTGGCGGGATACATCCAGCCGGGGGGACAGGGGACGTATATGTGCATATATCTTGTCCCTTTTATCCTTTTTGCCTTGACGAACTTGTCGTAAAGATCGATCGGATAAGATGGTGAAGCAGCGGCCATATAGGGGAGATTATGTGCCTCCATGATTTTTATAAAGTCTTTTTTCGGTTGTTGTTTGGTGAGTATCGGTGTTGTTGTCGTCAGAGCGCCGAGGGGAGTGGCGCTTGAACGCTGGGTTCCCGTGTTCATGTACCCTTCATTGTCATAACAGACATATATGAAGTCGGTGCCCCTCTCCGCCGCGCCGCTTAGGGCCTGAATACCCATGTCATATGTCGACCCGTCTCCAGCGACGGCGACAACTGTGGTATCTGTCCTGTTCAATGCATTCAAACCGGCAACAATTCCAGAGGCGGATGCCGCCGTGCTGGCAAATGTGTTGTTAAGACATGGTATATCCACGGCAGTTTTCGGATATATGCCATGGAGTACACAGAGACAGCATGCGGGAAGTGTTATTACGGTATTCTCCCTTAATGCCTTCAGGGCATAACGATAGAAAAGAGTGAGCCCGCACCCCTGACATGCCCTGCTTCCGGGCAGTATGTATTCTTTCATATTTACCTTGAACAGATTCTCCGGCATAATTTTCACCCTGTATAGCAGTTAAGCCAAGTTGTTTTTTTGTTAATGTCGCCCGATTCAATTGAGGCGATAGAGGATTTTGCCGCCTCAGCAAGTTCTCTTGCCTTCACGTCCCTGCCGCCAAGTCCCGCAATATAATCGTGGATAGGAATGTTTATGTCTGTCCCGTAGAAGGCAGCCTTGAGTTCGGAGGCGAGCCCCCCCTCAAAGCCGTAACTGATACTCTTTTCAAATGCCACGATTACACTTGCCTTTTTGAAGGCTTCCAGTACGTCCTGTTTGGGGAAAGGCCTGAAAACCCTGATTCCAACGACACCCACCTTCAGGCCCTCAGCCCTCAGCATATCGGCTGCCATTGTGGCTTCCGTGGCCATGGAGCCCATCGCTGTCATGATCAGTTCGGCATCATCCGTCATGTATTCCCAGAGCATTCCGCCGTGGTTTCTCCCGAATGCATCGGAGAAGGCACTGTTGGTTGCCACGATTACATCGCGCGATTTTTCCATTGCGGCCTGCAGCTTATACCTCATTTCCATATAACCATCACAGAGGACGCCCTCTGAATTCGGCCTCCTTACGGGAAGGAGCACAGGATTGATGTATTTCGGATCATCCGCTGACACGATGGTATGGGGCTTGTAAGGGGGCAAGAATTCTTTTGCCCCTCTGCTGTCCGGGATTTCCACCGGCATCATGGTATGGGAGAGCACAAACCCGTCGTAACAGACCATGACGGGGAAGTAAACCTCTTCAGCGATACGGTAGGCCTGGATTACGGTGTCGAGAATTTCCTGGTTGTCACGGCAGTAAATCTGTATCCAGCCGGTATCTCTCTGGGCAAATGAATCCTGCTGGTCATTGAATATAGTCCAGGGTGCGCCGACCCCCCTGTTTACGCAACACATAACAATAGGCAGTCTGGCGCCGGCGGCCCAGTGGAGTTGCTCATGCATGTAAAGAAGCCCGTTGGAGCTTGTAGCCGTAAATACTCTGGCACCGACTGTGGATGCTGAGATGCAGACGGACATCGCAGTGTGTTCACCTTCCACCCTCACATATTCCGCTTTGAACTTTCCGCTCTCTACATATTGAGAGAGGATCTCGGCCAGGGATGATTGAGGGGTTATCGGGTAGGTTGCGATCACCTGAGCATCGCTGAGCTTGACCCCTGTGGCTGCCGCCTCATTTCCTGTCATTATGCGAACATTATTCATCGATCTTGTCCTCCCTCACCATACTGATCGCCTTGGCCGGACATTCCTCCGCGCATATACCGCACCCCTTGCAGTAATCCAGATCAATTTCCACAGGGATACTTCCCTTGACCACACCTTCCGGGCAGTAAAGCCAGCAGAGAAAGCATGCAGGCTTGTTTTTCACCGAGGGGATGCACTTTGTGTGATCGATGACAGGTCTTACATCTCGCCAGTCACCAGTTCTCCCAGCCTCTCCTATGGCCGGGTCACACATGCCCGATATACTGTTATCTCTTTTTTCCATATGTGAGTTCCTTTAGTTTAATTAGTTGAATTAGTTTCACCAACGAAACTAACTAACCTATTTTCTTAATCACCGTCTCATCAAATGCAGTCTTTGCTGCGGAAAAATTCAAAGAAGCAGCCTCAGAGGACAATTTTTCCACAAGTCCCTTCTCAATATTTTCCAGAGAGACAAGTCCTGAGGCTCTGGCAAATGCACCGAGAAGTGGGGTGTTTACAATGATATCCCCCCCCCTGGTCAGATGATGCCTGAGGGCTATTCCTGCGGCATCCACGGTGGCAATCTCGAAGCGCCCGTTTATTTTGATCTCGTCAGGACTGTGTGGCGTATTTATTATTATCAATCCTCCATCCTTTATGTTGCCCCCAATATCAACAATTTCCAGGAGACTTTCATCAAGGACAACAGAGATATCCGCAGACTCAATCTGGGAGAATGTCCTTATCGGCTCATCGGATATCCTTGTTGATGCTGTTAAAGGAGCGCCTCTTCTTTCCGGGCCGAATGTGGGCGCGGATGTTACTCCCTTAAAACCTTGAATGTAGGCTGAGGTGGCCAGTATCTGCGCTGCAACTACCACCCCTTGGCCACCTCTTCCATGCCATATTATTTCGTGCATGCTCTCTCCTCTTTCAAATACAGTGAACTTGCAGATAGTCGAAATAGGGATGGCAAAGTAAAAAGCTCCAAATGGAAGC
>JAUVKS010000129.1 GCA_030596145.1 Pseudomonadota bacterium
AGAGCCGGGATTGAAGATTTAAAATGGCTTTTGACGCACATGAAGGAAATCAAGAAAATTGCTGTTGTTGCAGATAGTCATTTCTGGAAGTGGTATGTGGCTCTTGACAGGCCATTCGGTAAAGTAGTTGGAATAGAGGAAAAATACTTTGAGCCAACAGAAATAACTACTGCCTGGAAGTGGCTTAAGGAATAAAATTTACCAATTTAAATAAAAAGGGATAACAACTGAGACCTTTTATAATGCCAAATATTAAATCTCCCCGCCCACAGGGCGGGGCTTCCCGGTGAGGACTAATTTTGGTTTAATAAGACATCTATCAAATTGATTGAACAAGCATCTGTATAACAACCAGCAATGCCTCCAACATCTTGGCATCATACAGATTTTGCTCAGCTTCCCCAGTTAAGAGGAGTATGAAATGTCACTTTCAAGAGAAGACATTAAGGATGCCCTGAACCAATGGAATCTGGCCTGGAACAACCATGATCTTGATGGAGTTATGCAACTCTTTCATGATGAAATACTGTTCGAAAACTGGACTGGTGGAAAAGCCAAGGGAAAGGACGCTGTACGGAAAGCATGGACTCCGTGGTTTGCAAATCACGGGGGTTTTCGATTTATAGATGAAGAAACCTTTATTGATGAAAAGGAACAAAAAGTTCTTTACAGATGGCTGCTTGAATGGCCTTCCATTGAAAAAGGCTATGAAGGAAAGCCCGAGAAACGACGGGGTGTAGACGTTCTCCATTTTCAAGATGGAAAGATTATAAAAAAACTTACATATTCGAAAACAACTATTGATATAGATGGAGAAAAGGTGCAGCTAATCTCGCCCTCTTATACAGATTGAAAAAGGTTCTACCTGGTTCACGGACAATCAAAAACTGAAGGAGTCGGCAGGGTTATTTAGCTTCTGAAAAATATAAGAATAACGCTTGAATTGTGAAAGGGTGCGGGTCTGAAGGGGTAGTTTTTCATGAGTTCCAACTATCAAAAACCCGCCCGCTACCAGACTATCCACCACCCTGAGAAATGCCGGCTCCTTTATCTCCTGCCTATAATAGGTAAGAAGGTTGTTTCTTAAAAAAATAATCTGGAACTTTTTCACAGGGGGAGGCTCCCTTATCAGGTTATAAGTTTCCCATATAATACCTTTCTTTAAATGGTCAGCTATAAAATAAAGCAACTTATCCTCCGAGGTACGGAAATAAGTGGCTTTGATTTCTCCTGACGCCTCTTTCAAGGCACTTCCCATATAAACCCCTTCCATGGCCTTACTCAGGTAATCAGGGTTAACATCTGTGGCCCAGAGTTGAAGTTGTGGCAGTTTATCAAACCTGGTTTTGAGCATGTCCCACATTATTTTAAAACTGTAGGCCTCCTGTCCCTGAGCGCAGCCTGCCGACCATACGTTAATTTCCTCACTGTACCTTTCTATAACATCCGGGATAATCACCTCTTCCAGAGCTTGCCACAAATAGCGGTCACGAAAAAAACGGCTTATAGAAACGGTCATCAAGAGTTCAGCTTCTCTCAAGACCGCCGAATCATTATCCAGGATATGAAAATATTCTTCCAGGGTGTAACAGCCAAGTCGCTGCATATGCCGGCTTATACGTTTCTTTACCCCTTTCCTTACCTTACGGTAGCCCTGCCAGGAAAGGTCAAGCCTATCAAGAAATTGACTAAATTGGCGATCGTCCATAAGATGTGTTATAACTCCTCAAACAAAAAGTCGTCTGAAGGAGAAAATCCCCCTAATCCCCCTTCAAAAAAGGGGGACTTTAAGGTGAAATCATGGATGAGATAAAATACAAACCAATTGGAGTCATACATTCTCCCTTCAAAGAACCGAAGGGAACGCCCATACAACCCGCGGCTGCCAAAGGTATTTCTGGAACGGTCGCGGTATTCCCAGAATATGCCGAAGGCCTGAAAGACATTGAGGGGTTTTCTCACATCATTTTAATATATCATTTTCATCTGTCCAGTGGAAGTTCTCTAACGGCAAAACCTTTCATGGATAGTGAAGAGCGTGGAGTCTTTGCGATGCGGGGGCCGAGCAGGCCAAACCCCATCGGTATCTCGATTGTGCGCCTTGTTGGAATTGAGGGAAACATAATCCACATTCACGATGTAGACATTGTGGATGGGACTCCCCTTCTCGATATCAAGCCCTATGTGTCGGAATTTGACATAAGAGAAGTGGAAAAAACGGGATGGCTTGAGAAAAGAGTGCATAAACTCCCGGCATCAAAAGATGACGGCAGATTTACAAAATGAGAGCTTTGAAAGTAGGGTCGGGTTTTATACCCGACCGTAAACGGTGGCATATAAAATGCCACCCTACGGAGAAGAATTATATTTCCAAAGATCTCATCAAGCACCCGCCCCTTCTTCGAAAACCGGAAAATAAAGTGAAATCGTGGTTCCCCTACCCAGTTCACTCTCGATCTCTATCTTGCCCTCGTGGGCCATCAGTAGATGTTTAACTATTGACAACCCCAGTCCTGTGCCGCCCAGTTCCCGCGAGCGGGCTCTGTCCACCCGGTAGAAGCGTTCTCCCAGTCTGGGAATCTCATCTTCAGGTACACCTATGCCAGTATCGCTTATCTTAACAAGCACATATCCTTTCTTATCATCAGAGGCCGTTATCGAAACCTTCCCCGACTCCGGCGTAAACTTAACAGCGTTATCCAGGACGTTCAACAATATCTGTGACAATCTATCCCTGTCAGCCCTGATGAGTGGAAGTCCCTCCGGAATGTCTTTATCAATGACAAGCTTTTTCTCAATGGCTTTTGACTCGATAACCGGCAGGACATTTTCAACAACACCGCTCAGAGAAACACTTTCAAAGAAAAACTTCGTCTCTCCCAATTCGATATCGGAAATGGTTAAAAGATCTTCCACCAAGCGGTTGAGGCGATTGGCATGCCTGTAAATGGTTTGCAGAAACTTCTTCGCCGTTTCTTTCTCTTCAAGGGCTCCTTCCTGCAAAGTTTCAATAAATCCAAGAATAGCGGTCAGAGGAGTCTTTATCTCATGAGTTATGTTGGCCACAAAATCTACACGCATCTTCTCCAGTTTTTTAAGGCGGGTAACATCATGAAAGACGATCATGGTTTTTTCTTCTTCATACGGAAGCCCATGTATCGACGCAATATTAACATCCAGAATAACTCGCTTTCCATTCCCCAGAGCGATTTCTTGTGGAACAGACACGTTGGTCTCCTTAAAACGATCAAGGGCATTTTGCAGCTCAATATTCCTGAACGCCTCAATCGGAGTTTTGCCAATGATATCACGATATCTGACACCAAAAATGCCTTTGAATGCCTCATTTAATGCTTCTATTTTATCCTGACCGTTGAGTACTAACACTCCATCAGTCATGCTGGCAAAGGCCGCCTCCAATTTCCCCTTTTCCTCACTCGCAGACCGTACCTTGTCCTGCAATTCCGTGACCATAAAATTAATGTTCTTGGCCAATCTCCCCATTTCATCACTCGAATCGATCATAAGAGTCCCCGGATCTTCACCTTCTCTTAACCTTTTGGTAAACTGCTCCATCTCCTGAATGGGTGATGTTAGTCTGGAGAAAAATATAAAGGCGATTAAAAATGAAAGGACAAGGATGATAACAAATGATTGAAAGATTAGTCCGTACAATTTTCTTACGGAATTTTTGATCTCGACAAGCGGACGCGCCAGTCTGATATAACCAATTGCCCTGGAGTCACTCTTGACAGGCAGTGCAACATAAAACATATCCTCGCCAAGAGTGTGGCTGAAACGTGTTGCGGTTCCTTTATCAAGAACCTTCGCTTCCTGAATCTCCGGGCGGTTCAGGTGATTATCCATCTTGGAAATATCTTTTTCTGAATCTGCCAGAACTTTTCCCGCAGTATCAATCAGGGTAATCCGCGCATTGGATATCCTGGCTAACTGGACAACCTTCTTTTCAATTTCTTTTTTTGGAGAAGTGAGGTTTATCATCCGGGCATAAGTAATCAGATCGTATTCAATCTTTTTCATCAATTTGTTCTTGACCTCTTTACCAACCAGAAACCCAACGATCGCCATAGACAGTACGATAATAACGAGATAGGTCACAAATATTCTGTAAAATAACCGGTTTTTCATACGTTAATTCCTTTGTGTCCCTCTCCCCTGGTGGGAGGGGTTAGGGGAGGGGAAAGTTTTTTAGCTCAACTATTTTTCATGTTTTTCGCCACGGAGCTGGTGCCTCACACTCTTTCCGGTAACCATGTAAACAACCATATCCGCGATACTCTCCGCGTGATCCGAGATCCTCTCCAGATTCTTCGATATCTGCGTAATCAAAATCGCTCTGTGGATCGTCCGTGGATCCTCTATCATATACGTGAGAAGTTCCCGGAATATCTGATCATTGAGGTTGTCTACCATTTCATCATCTTTTCTGACCTTATTGGCCAGATCACAGTCTTCTCTTACCAGGGCATCGAGACTCTCCCTGATCATTCCACGTGTAATGTCCGCCATCCGTGGAAGGTCAATATAAGGTTTAAGCTGTGGCTCTTTGTTTAAAATCAGTGCCCTTTCAGCAATATTGACCGCCATATCCCCGATCCTCTCCAGATGACCATTGATTTTGATGGCGGTGGTAATAAACCTCAAATCTCTCGCAGCAGGCTGTCTCAAAGCCAAAAGACGGATGCACCTTTCCTCAATCTCTGCATCCAGTTTATTAAGCTTATCATCAGCGGCAATGACCTCATGTGCCAGATCTAAATTCCTTTCTAGAAGAGACGTCATGGCATCCTGTATCGCCTTTTCGGCAAGAGCTCCAAGATACAGGAGATTTTCCTTGACCCACTGGAGTTCCCTTTCATAATGCGTGCTGGTATGTCTTTTTACTTCCATCTTATGATAACCTCGTACAAAGTCGAACGGGCCGCTGAGGGCATCGGCCCCTACATCCCTCGGCCTGTTGATGAACTTTTTATTTGTAGGGCTCGTTTCCCGAACGGGCAGATATCTTAGCCAAACCTTCCTGTGATATAGTCTTCCGTCTGTTTGACATCCGGTGTTGTAAATAGTTTCTCCGTCGGACTATATTCTATGAGCTTCCCCAAATAAAAGAATCCGGTATAGTCTGAAATCCGCGCGGCCTGTTGCATGTTATGTGTTACGATAATGATAGTGTACTGCTTCTTCAACTCCTCGATCAGTTCCTCGATCTTCGCCGTTGAGATCGGGTCCAGCGCCGACGTGGGTTCATCCATCAGCAGAACATCCGGTTTCATTGCCAGCGCCCTGGCAATACACAACCTTTGCTGCTGCCCGCCGGAGAGCATCATGGCAGATTGACCCAGGATATCCTTTACCTCGTCCCAGAGAACAGCCTGCCTGAGACTTTGCTCTGCTAAATCTCTCAGGTCGCCTTTGCCTGTTACCCCCAAAAGCCTTGGCCCATAGATAATATTGTTAAAAATCGATTTCGGAAAGGGATTCGGCTTTTGAAAGACCATACCGATTCTTCTTCTGATCTCAACCGGATCAACATTGGAGTCATAAATATTCTTGTCCTCAAAAAGAACCTCACCCTCCACCCTGGTTCCATCAATGAGGTCATTCATTCGATTGAGCAGCCTCAGGAGAGTTGATTTACCACAACCGGACGGACCGATCAGAGCAGTGACTCTGTTTTTTTCAAAATCCATATTGATATCGATCAGCGCCCTAAAATCACCATAATGAAAGTTTACACTTTTAACATTTATTATACTTTCATTTCGCACGATTACCACCCTTTTCTCTTCCTCATATAACTCCTGATTATGATCGCAATCAAATCAACCCCCAAAACCAAGGCAATAAGTACCAGTGCTGTCCCGTACTGAATCGGCCTGGTCTGCTCAATATGTGTGCCCGCTGTCGCCAGAACATAGATGTGGTAGGGAAGCGCCATCACCTCGTCAAAGATCGACGCGGGGAGTTTTGCCGTAAAGAA
>JAUVKS010000044.1 GCA_030596145.1 Pseudomonadota bacterium
GTGGCTATCTGGAAGCACTTGTGAGGACGTGTCAGGAGGTATTAGAAAAGCTCCCGGTATATGACAAGATCTCTTCAAAACTCTATGAGCTGGCGGGCTATTATTGTGACTTACAGGTACACAAGCACGTCAAACCAGAAGAGCGTGTCCCGCGTTTAAAGACGTGGTTTGAAAAACATCGAGACGGCCTGCCGGAAATGAGCTGGTACGAATTTTCGGCATGTTCCGGTTCAACGCTTGGCATCTTTTGTCTTGTTGCTTATGCATTTCATAATGAGTGTTCAGATGACCTGGTGTTGCAGGTGAGAGATGCCTATTTTCCGTGGGTGCAGGGATTACACATCTTGCTGGATTACTTTATTGATCAGGAAGAAGACCGTATCGGTGGCGACCTGAATTTTTGTTTTTATTATAAAAGTGATGAGGAGATGTCGAAGCGGCTCGCACATTTTTCAGACCAGGCGGACAGGAGTATCTCCCTGCTTCCTCACTCGAAATTTCATCAAATGATAAATCATGGGTTGCTTGGTATTTATCTCGCGGATAAAAAAGTTGGAAAGCAAAGACATATGCGTAAGATGGCGAAAAAGATTATTCGCTTCGGTGGATGGCCGACATTCTTTTTCTTCATTAATGGATGGGTCTATCGGCGGATAAGGAAGGGAGAGTTTTAATTATGGCTTCGAAAAGGACAGTTTTTATTGTCAATCCAAAAGCGGGGAATGGTTCCGCGGGTAGGGAATGGCCTAGGATTCAGGCCATGGCCAGGGATCGTTTAGGGGCATTTCAGTTTTACATTACATCCGGGCCGGGTGATGCCACGCAACTTGCCAGAAACGCCCTTCTTGAAGGTGCTGAGCGGGTGGTTTGTGTGGGTGGGGACGGAACACTGAATGAGGTGGTTAATGGTTTCATGGGAGAAGATGTACCCATTCGACCTGAGGCCGTGCTGGGATTCATCCCCGATGGTACCGGCTGTGATTTCGTCAGAACCGTTCCGATACCCTCTGCCTTGGACAAAGCACTGGACACAATTGTTGATTCACATGTCCGTTCAATTGATCTTGGACGGCTTTCCTATTGGGATCACCAAGGTAGCCCTTGCTATAAATATTTTCATAATATTACCAGCTTTGGCTTGGGAGGGGAGGTGGATGAACGTGTAAACAGGACCACTAAGACATTCGGCCCCTTTCTTTCCTTTATCTGGGCAACTTTGATCTCCATTTTGCTTTATGATAAAAAACGAATCCGCCTTCGCGTTGACGATCATTATGATGAGGAGGTTACAGTCTGGAACGTAGCTGTTGCGAACGGTCAGTATCACGGGGGCGGTATGTGTGTGGCCCCAGATGCGGTTGTGGACGATGGCCTGTTTCATGTAACGGTAATAGGGGATATGAGCCTGACCGAAGTCTTCATGTCCCTTCCCAGACTCTATGATGGC
Source organism: Pseudomonadota bacterium (assembly GCA_030596145.1). Lineage (GTDB taxonomy): Bacteria > Desulfobacterota > Syntrophia > Syntrophales > JADFWA01 > JADFWA01. The sequence continues at coordinate 1,448 of JAUVKS010000044.1, forward strand.
AAGATTAAACAGCTTGCAAAGGTAACCATACTGACCGGCAAAAAGGTGGAGGCATTTTCGGATGAGCGTGTCCTTCTGGATATGGATGGTGAACAGCCCGGCCGGCTGCCAGTCGTAATTGACATAGTGCCAGGTGCCCTGCAGCTTATTACAAACTGATTCAGCAGCAGGGTTGGGTTTTATACCTGACTGCATCCACATTGAAAGAAAGAAGTGTTTTCATATTAATAAAAAGCTTTGCAAAACAAATAATTAAAGTTGTTTCAATTCTTGTTTTAATGGAATAGTTCCTTCAATGAGCTTGTAGGCAGTCGGGAATATAAAAAACAAGGATTGAAATATCCTGTCTTCAAAAGTCTATTAAATCGTCACCACAGTAGACTCATTTTTATGGTGTAATACTAAATCTAACATAGAATTAGAAAGGGGAAGCCGTGAAACAACTATTCCGTATCAAGATTTTGGTCTTATTTTGTATTCTTGGAATGTATGGCTTGTTGCATGCCAAAACACAGGTCTTTCCGGAGGTCATGTTTATCCTGGATGCGTCTGGGAGTATGTGGGGCCAAGTGGAAGGACAGACTAAAATTGTTGCTGCCCGCGATGTCATGAAAGAAATTGTTCCTGCCCTTCCGCCGGAGGTCAAGGTGGGACTGACCGTGTACGGACATAACCGGAAAGGGGATTGTACCGATATAGAAATTGTTGTTCCCTCCGGCAGTGATGACAGAAATCTCTTACTGGATTTCGTACAGAGGATAAACCCCAAAGGCATGACGCCCATTGCTGATTCTGTCAGGATGGTGGTGAAAACTCTGAAAAGCAAAGAAAATGAGACTACCATTATCTTGATAAGTGATGGGAAGGAAACATGCAATGCCCAGCCATGCGAAGCGGTTCGTGCTCTCAAGGCACAGGGAATTAAGTTTATCCTTCATGTTGTCGGTTTTGGCGTAAATGAACAGGAAAAGGAACAGTTGTCCTGTATAGCAAAAGCCGGAGGAGGTCAGTATTTCGGCGCAGACAATGCAGGCATGCTTTTAACTGCGCTGAAATCTGTTCAGGAAGAGGTTGTCCAAAAGGTGGAAAAGGCAAAAACGGTTGCCAGAAAAGCGACAACCAAACTCGGGAAATTACGGATCAAAATGACGGAGGCTGGTACAAAAAGTCTGAATGCTTTTAAAATCGTTCGCAAAAAGGACGGCAAGGTGCTTAAGACCGTGAAGGATCCGGGTGCTGATTCAACCCATCCGCTGCTCGTTGGCGAATATGAACTTATTGTGTCCTTTGCAAATTCCAACTACAAACCGGATTCAGAGGTATCTTTTGGGGACTGGATAGTTAAAGGCGGCGAAACCACAACAATTAGTTTGGGTGCAATGGCCATTAATATCGCCGATTCTCTTGAAAGAATGCCGGCCGGAGCGGTAATCATTACCAAGACAAAAGGCGAGGATTTTTCAGTCACTTTGCCATTTACCGGAAACAGCTATTACTTTTACAAAACAAAACCATTACCGGCCGGAACATACAATTTTTCGGTACATTACAAAAAGACGTATCTGTACAGAACGAGTACTCAACCGGTGGTTCTTGTCAAGAATATTCAGATAATGGAAGGTACCGAGAGCGTTGTGACCATAAACTCCGGCATAACTGTCAAGAAACCGGAAGGGTCATCGCTAACCAGTTGGGAACTTCTTCCTGCGGGAAGCAAGACCCCCATCCTCAAAATAGAAAAAGCATCGAACGGCTCGTACCCCTTATGGTTAAACCACGCCGTGTTACCGGGCACATATGACCTGTACGTACATGTAGAAGGTATGGACGAACCGTTGCCCGTGGGTGAGGGGATAACCATTTCCCAAGGTGAACTACTTGAGTTTGACACCGGGCTTTAGACCAGGAATCTGTGGGTCAAACAGGGTATTGCCTTATTCGCTCATACAATTCACTTCCCGATAGCCTTTAATATCTCATGAGCAAAGTCTATCTCCTTTTGTGCACCCACTATGCTATGTTCCTCATTAATGACTGTATGGGGTACTCCCTGAACATTATACTTTACCGCCAGGAAAGAAAATTCTGAACTTTCCACCATGTCAGCGGTAATGTGGTCGCTGGCTATGGCAAACCTGTGAGCAGTGCGAACCGCACCTGGACAATAGGGTCAGGTAGGGGAGATCAAAACTTGTATGTGCACGGGTTGATCAACTTTGGCTAATTCGGCCATTACAGCTTTATCCAGTCCGGAGTCCCGTTTTCCCACATCCATGATGTCCTCTATCAGGACATTGAACTCATAACCTGCAGGGACTCCGTAAAAACGGATGCCGTAGTCCCTATCACCTGAGAGAATAGTGGCCGGAATCTTGTCCACTCCGTACTTCTTGGCCAGGTCAGCCTCGGCCACGAAGTCGTGTACCTCGAGCGAGAGTTTGTCTGAAAGATCAGAGACTTCTTCAAGCAGTGTTCTGGTCATTTCACAGTGCGTGCACTCCATCTCCTGAGTGAACATTGCGATTTTGACATCTTTTTCAATTTCCTTAAAGATACTTATCAGTTTTTCCCTGTCTTTTTCTTTCAGTATTCCCATGACGCACCTCCTTAAATTAGAGATTTGTTGATAAGGTAATCATATGCAGACAATGCGGCCTTGGCCCCCTCGCTGGCGGCGATTACAATCTGCTTATGCGGAACGGTGGTAACGTCGCCGGCGCCGAAGATGCCTTTTACGCTGGTCCGGCAGGAGCAATCTACAATCACCTCGCCTTGCTCATTTAACTTTACGAGATTCTTGACAGATTCGTTGTTGGGCAAAAGCCCGATCTCAACGAAGACCCCATTCGTATCCAGCTTTTCTTCCTTTTCATTTTCCCGGTTCTTAACAATCACTGCGGTTACCCTGTCCTTACCCTCGATTCCGACAACTTGGTGGTAATCCAACAAGATCGCCTCATCAGACTGTTTCACTCTTTCTTGAAGGGCCGCATCCGCCTGCCACCCTTTGATGAAGTTTATAAGGGTTACCTCAGCCTCCACCTTCAACAGGTCTATGGCGGTAGTAAAGGCCGAATTTCCGCCACCTGCCACAATCACCTTTTTACCCTCGAAGAACGGGGCATCGCATGTAGCGCAATATGCTATGCCTCTTCCCACTAAATCTTTTTCTCCGGGCACGTTGAGCGGTCGGTGGCGTTTACCGGTAGCCACGATAACGGTGTGACTTGAATAAGTTTTGCCATCATCTGTATAAACCCTAAAGGCCTCTTCATCTTTCTTGACGTCGGTAATGGCAGGACCCAGACTGACGGCAATATCAAAACTTTTGACATGTTCCTCAAACATGTCGACGAGATCCTTGGCGTTTATGCTCTGAAATCCAAGCCAATTCTCGACCTCAGAGGTTTCGCGCACCTGTCCTCCGAAGTCCCTGGTGATAATAGCAAAGTTCATCATCTTTCGGGCAGCATAAACAGCCGCGCTCATGGCTGCCGGACCTCCTCCCAGGATGAGGAGATCGTAGGTAACCTCCGGCTCCGGCTCCTTTGCTTTTTCCAACAATGAAATATCCAGGGAAAAATCAGGAAAATCCATATCGCACCTCCTAATCGAAAGATATTATAGGTTTTCTGCTCTGCCCGGAATCACTCCTTCAAGGCATTCCAGGTTTCTCTTTGAAGGAAGCTGCCTTCTACATGAGCTTCCATCTCCTTAAACATCTTCAGTGGAACGGCAAATGTAAACAGATCCTTGCCCAGTTGCCTTCTCACATTTTTTCTTGCGGATATATCGGTAAGGCCGACTACTGCTCGCGGGTTTTCAGATTTTGCTTCCCTGTATGGGAAAATGCCGATGGTCTGGCATCCGGCCGCATAGGGAATGATAACGTTTTCAAAACTGCCGCTTCCATAATTAGCCAGGATTACCAGTGCGGAAAGCTGGTCAGGGTTGGCTAAAAAGACGATGACGACAGGTTCTTCTTTAACTAAACCCTCATCTTTAAAGGGTTTAAAGACAACATATTTCGCTGGAACATCAACAATCGGCAAAGACTCGACGAACTTCTTTACCAGTTCAGGGGATTTTATATACCGTTCACCATGCATAGCTTCGTTTAGCAGATCATTTCCAACAATATCGCAAATTTTTTCAGCCGCCATTCTGCGCATTCCCCGTATATTGTTTCCCGTTGATAAAAAATGGTAGAATTCCTCTATGCCGCCAGGGACGTTCAAATACTGATTCCCAAATCCCAAACCTACACCTCCGCCCCAACATCCGAAGGTTTTCCTGTCAAATACGGCGGTACGTCCCTTAGCTACATTTGCAAAAAGAGACATGACACATCCCCATTTTCCCTGTTTAAACTGGAGTGCATCTTCTGGTTTTTCGTCCGACCAGATAATAGCAACGGGATGGAATTTTAGATTAAGCGCTGAGACAATTTTGCTTTTCATACTAAACATTCTCCAGCAAGAATTTGTTGTGGTAAACTCAATTACCAATCAGCTCCAACCCGTCCTGTCGTCGGACGAACGTGTGATCATCTTCGATGACATTCGGCAGAACATTTTGTAAGCATCCGATATTCGATTAACCGCCCGCTGTCTGCGGAAAGGCGGTGTTGCTATACAAATATTCCACCTTTTCTTTATGTTTCATTTCTTCATTGGCCATCTTGAGGAGCATTTTTTTTGCCTCACCGTCCGGGTGCAGATCAGCAAAAGTGTAACTACATAACGTCTTTGTCACTCTGTTCTACAGCACGATCAATTTCGGCTTTGAGCTGAGGGGGCAGGCCCGGAATATCTACACTTAAAAAACCGCGCACGATGGTCGAAGTGGCTTCATCTTCACTGAGACCACGAGACATAAGGTAGAGGATCTCTTCCTGGGCGATCTTGCCAACTGCTGCTTCGTGAGACATCTCTACCCCGTCCACTTCCCCCTTTAGCTCGGGAATGGCGTGAATAGAGCCTCCGTTAAGGATAAGGCCACGGCACTCCAGATGTGCCTTCACCCCCGGCACCTCGCCAATCAGATCCCCACGGGCAATAATATTTCCGCCATTAGTAATCGCACGGGATACAATCTCCGCTCGTGTATCCGTCTCTTTTAAGAAAATACGGCCACCCACGTCCATTTCAGAGCCGGGGCTTCCCACAAGCAGGTTATAAAAACGGGCAACTGCCCCTTTTCCAACCAAATGTGTAGTAGGATACATCTGGAGAGACTTAACTGGCCTCATGCAAATGTAATTGTTGAGGAAAAGGCCGCCTTCCTCAACCCTTCCCACGGATCTCGGTCGCACCATCATCTCTTCGGCCCAGTGGTGAATCATGGTAAAACTGAGCTTGGCGTTTTTCTTTATGTAAAACTCAGAGATTCCCACGTGAAGTCCTTGTCGCAAATGTGCAGCCGTTGCACAACCGGTAATCACATGGAGCTCTGATCCTTCTTCAGCGATAATAATATTATGGACATTCTGGCTCAGGCCCTCCTTTTCCAGATACAGACACGCCTGGACAGGGTAAATGATCTTACTTCCGGGAAGTGCCCTGATGACATAGCCATCATGTAAGTCAAGCTGTGCCCTGGCTGTATACTTGTCCGTGTCCACCGAGACCAATTTCCAGTAGTAATCCTTGATCCACTCATGTTCTCTGAGGGCCTGTTTGATCGGTATCACTTCCAGCCCCTCCTCCTTGGACCCAGCGTGGAGTACTGCTGTATCTTTCTGGATATAAGTGCCCGACCTGTCCTTTTCCTCGGCATCAACCCCCGCCAGGATCATCCGCTTCTTCTCGGCTTCAGATAAGGAGCCAAGATCCTCTACATAGTCATGGGGAACAGGTTCCGAATCGTAGGACTCAAGATCGATGTCCGGTCCCAGTTTTGCGTTCTTTTCTTTTGCCTGTAAGGCCTTTTTGTCTAACTCACGCATCGTACACACTCCTCATATCCAACTTCGCTAATAGTCCTGAAAATTTCTCTGGGGCTGGTCGTGCAAACCAACACGCCCTCATAGAGAACTTGTCCTTTGTCTGCCGTCACGTAATCCAGGATGAACCCGGTGTGCGTGATAATCAAGCCCATCTTGGTACGTTCTTTGCGCCGCTCCTTCTGCGTCTTCTCAGATTTTACCATAAAGTCTCGTTGAAGCAATTTGCTGATAGTGTTCCCTATGAGGGAAATATTTTCCAGGTCAACTCCTGACTCTGGTTCATCAAAGAGCAACATATCCGCATCCTGCGCCATCAACTGCAACAGTTCCGAGCGCTTGATCTCGCCGCCCGAAAAACCCGCATTGATGTCACGCTCCAGGAATTCGGAGAAGTTCATTTTTGTGGCCAGAGCCTCTACGTCGACCTCTCCTTTTGCGCAGATCTGAACCATTTGCCTCGTCTTCACTCCATGAATGGTAGGAGGTCTCTGGTAAGACATGCTGATGCCCAGCTGCGCCCGTTCGTCAACAGGCATGTGGGTAATGTCTTTTCCTTTGAAGAGAATCTTTCCACCGGTAACCCTGTACTGGGGGTAACCCATAATAGTCATTAACAAGGATGTCTTCCCAGACCCATTTGGACCAAATAAGATATGGGTTTCTCCCGGATGAATTTCAAGATCGATGTGTTTCAAGATTTCCTTGTCGCCGAGCTTAACCTGCAAATCTTCAATTTGTAGCATTTTTCTCTCCTTCTCATCATCAAGAGTGCACTGTGTAAAACATCTTGCGTGATTGCGAAGTGCCGCAAACACGCCCATCAATCCTCACCATGAACCTTTTCAGCCATCCGATCATACCAGATACTGTGTCTTCGCCTTGCGTATTCTCTGTTAATTTTACCGGTGAAAATCCCTGGCAGCAACGGCCAGTTCTCCTTGAAGATGAAGGCGGCAAGGTGGGCTATAATTCCTACGATAACCAGGAAAGTGCCCAGGTTGTGAAGCTGGGTAATCCAGAAAATGAACCCCTCGGAAAAGTTAGTCTGGGGCAGGTTTTCCAGCACCTTTATAATGCCGGTGACGACTAAAATCAGCAGGGAAAAGCCGATGAACGCATAGGCTAATCGCTGTTCAGCTAAGTATTTATCGTTTGCGGGTTCTTTACCCCAACCAAGCACAGCCATAATAATCTGCACTGATTCCCTTACGTCACCCCTGCGTGGCAGGATATCGAAGTCCCGGCGCATTCCGTGAAAAACCAGGTGATACACAATGGCAAGCATGAGTACGGCGGCTGCCCAGTAATGGATGGACAGAGTCACGGAAAAATCGGAAACCCAGGATAATCCTGGCAACTGGTCCAGCATGTAGCGTTTATACAGAGGCATCTGGCCAAACCCGCTGAAAATCAGGACAAATGTCGAAATCGCCACCGCCCAGTGCACAAAGATGACTGAAAAACCATGGCGCTTTATTTTTTGTTCTTTTTTGAGGATTTTCTCAGCCATCCTTTTCTACTCCCTTCATGGTTTTGTACGCCGCTCCTGCGGCAGCGGCGGCGCCTGCAATCGGGGCCACCACTATGCTCCATGCTATACCGTTTGCGGTTTCTGTGAAGTTTTCCACATCTACAGGCATACCGGGAAAGCCTGGCGCCTTGGGGTTGGGCTGTGAAGCCTTTTGTTTCATCAGTTCTGCATGGATTTTTTCGAATGGAACGGGTGATACATAGAAAGTGGATGTGCCGCCATTTTCCTTCTCACCATAAATATAACCGTTGATTTCAGCCGCCCGCTTGTGGGCCAGTTTTCGTAACTTTTCCTTCTCTCCAAAAATTATTGCATTTTGGGGGCATGCCTCCACACAGGCAGGTTCGCGTCCTGACTTGAGTCTGTGGTAGCAGAGATTACACTTATACATCACTCCACCACCGGCAAACTTAGGTGCTATTTTTAGATATATCCCAACTCCGGCCTGTCGGGCTGGTATCCCCCATGGGCACACAGTTCGACACTTTGCCCCGCCAAAACAGAGATCGCGGTCGATGACAACCGGGCCGTCGGGCATCTTGTGCAGTACGCTAAAAGGACAAAGATTGGCGCATGGCGGGTTGTCACAGTGCATACAACGCCGGGGAATAGCCACTGTGTATCTCTTGCCGCCGTGCTCCACATTTACCTCTTGTACAAAAGTCCAGTTATACGGTGTCAGACGGCTGGTCAGTCCCTTCTTTTTGGACCAGTCCTCCTTTTTCTTCTGCGGCCAGTAATTGCCTATTTCTTTTATGGGTTCAGGAAAATATTTTCTGTTTTCCTCCCGGCAGACGGTTACACAGACGGGAACATCCAGTGTTCTGCAACCGTCACACCGCGTCAAATCAATTACGGTACCCAGGGGAGTTGCACCGGAAGCCTCGGCATTCCTGCCCAGCCCTGTCAATATAAGTCCGCCTGCCACAGTGGAGGCGGCGGAGCGCTTTAGAAATTCCCTTCTTGAAAAATCCGGCATTTGCATTCTCCTCTTCATTAATGTAAAAACATCTAGTAAATTACAGTAATTTCCGGTTAGGTTTTTGCGTATAAGCACCAGTCGTTCTGTTCTTTGAAATTTTGTAAGCTCTCTGCATTGGAATCAGTGCTGAAAGCCAAGTCGCGCAACTCATTCTGAATCTGAATGCGCAGTTGCCGCACCC
>JAUVKS010000218.1 GCA_030596145.1 Pseudomonadota bacterium
ATAATTAATTATTTGTACCGAAATAACAGAACTTATCCACGACGCAATTTGATTGTTAAAAAAGAGATCAACATCATGTTTTGGTAAATTTTGTACTTTTAAAATGCTTTTGTGTTTCCCATATATTTTAAAATTATGCAAAATTTCCATAGCTTTAAAGCCTCCTCCTCGTGCAGGGGCTTCTGTTTTCAATATTTCTTCCTGTATTTTCCTGTGGCTCCATCCGTCTCTCATGTATGCTATTAATATTTTGTATTCTATTTCGTTCATTTTTGTGAATTTATTCCTTGTTTGGCGATATATATTTTTTGGACAGCGAACAAGTGATTATATGATTTTACGCTTATCTTGCACATGAATACCAAAAATAAAAAAGATTGACAAGTAAAATAGTGTTATTTATGGTTTTATCTAACCGCTTAACACTCAATAAATGAAGATAAACGTAAAAGGATAAACACAATGAGAAAGATTCCCGCCGCCCTAAATGCACAGTTCGAGATTTTTTGGTAAAGTTGTCAACTTTTCATATCCACCGGACGTAACCCTCACCATATCCTCCAGCCTGACACCCCCCCAATCCGGTATGTAAATGCCGGGCTCCACGGTAAAGACCATTCCTTCCTCCAACACCCCTTTACCCAGAGGGGATATCCTGGGGGACTCATGGACAGCCAACCCCACGCCATGGCCTGTTCCATGTCCAAAGTATTCCCCAAACCCAGCCTTCTTTATATGGTCCCTTGCCGCAGAGTCCACTTCTCTTACCGCCACTCCAGGCCTAATCTTTTCAAACGCTTTTTCCTGGGCCTCTCTCACTACTTCGTATATCTTTTCCTGCTTGGCTGTAGGTTTGCCCACGACCACAGTCTGGGTCTCATCAGAGTAATAACCCTGGTATCCCGCTCCATAGTCTATGAGAATCAGATCTCCGTTTTCTATCTTTTTGTGGGTGGCAATGCCGTGTGGCAAGGCAGATCTCTTGCCGGAAGCAACGATGGTGTCGAAGGATACCTTCTCGGCCCCCATTCTTCTCATGAGATATTCCATTTCCAGGGCTATTTCTCTCTCTTCCACCCCAATTTCGATCTTTTTCATCAACTTGAGGTAGCTTTCCGATGCTATCCGTATGGCCTCTTTTATGAGTTCAATCTCGGAATCCGCCTTTCTCTCCCTCAGACTGTCCAACCCTTCATCTATAGGGGTTAAATCAGTCCCTTCCAACTCCTTCAATAGCTTACTGTAGACCTCAAACGTAACGTACTGGGGCTCGAACCCGAGGGTATTAATCTTGAGATCAGATGCCAAATTAGAGATCGCCTCTTCTCTCTTTTCATATTTCTTTACAACAAAACCCCTGGTTTGCTCAGATGCCTGTGTCATATACCTGGAGTCCGTCAAAAAAAAGTTCCCATTCCGGGTGATCAATAAGGATCCTTCGCTTCCCGTAAAACCGCTTAGATACCGTACATTGTCGATGTTTGAGATCAGGATGCCATCGAGACCATGCTTCTCAAACTTCTTCCTTATCTTATGAAAGGCGCTCTTTTTCACCGTTACCTTAGCCCACTTTCTTTCCTAGAATGCCGATAGCCGCCCTCAACCCCAAAAGATAGCTATCTACTCCGAAACCGGCGATCTGACCCACAGCCACATCTGCCAGCATCGATTTCTTGCGAAACTCCTCCCTTTTGTATATATTCGATAGATGAACTTCCACTGTTGGTATGGACACTGCGATGATGGCATCTCTAATAGCCACGCTGGTATGGGTATAACCGCCGGGGTTTATTACTATGGCATCAAATCTTCCCATTGCCTCCTGGATCCTGCTGATAAGTTCCCCCTCGGAATCTGATTGGAAGGTTTCAACCGATACACCCTCCTTCTGCGCTACCTTCATTATCCGCTCATCGATTTGCTGCAGCGTGAGATTACCATATGTCTCAGGCTCCCGCTTCCCCAACAGGTTGAGGTTGGGGCCATGTATCACCAGAACTCTTCTCATATCCATCTCCGACAACAATACTTCTTGGCAGTTCCTATAACCCTCAAAGGTTATCCAGCCATCCGTTCAAGGCAGTTAAAACCCTTTCAGTTTTTGAATTCGATTTTTCTTCCCCTTTGCTCGGTCGCGTTCCGCCCGGTGGTTTTCTTCCCTTTGCAGGTTCTTCCGCCCCCCGGGAATTCAATATTCGATTAACCTCTGAATCAAATGCGGAAAATATACGGTAAAGTCTCGCAGCTTCTTCTTCTCTGCCTTCGCTTTCGTAGATCTTTCCTAACAGCTTGTAGCTTATTATATTATCAGAGATAACTTGAGCAACCCTTTCAAACTCCTTGCGGGCCGCTCCAACCATCCCCTGTTCGAAGTACGACCTGCCCAGGGAAACTCTCGCTTCCAAGTCTTCCGGGTTGGCCTTGAGTTTATCCGGACTTACCTCAACGACTTCATTTGCCACGTCATCTGCTAAACGGTCGTCAACTGAGTGCAGGTAACCTTCCATTTCCTCTTTCACGCTAATTGGTTAGAAATTTCTTCCACCGATAAATAAGTAAACCTGACATTGCCCACATCCTCTGTCACAACAAACTTGATCTTGTTGTTTCCCATCTTCTTGTCCAACGCCATTACCCGCTGGTATTCATATTTAGAATAATCGGGTAATTCCGTCGGCAGGCCCGCTCTTCGGATCAGGTTCTTGATCCTGGACAGGACATCTTCGTTGCATATCCCCATCTTCACTGACAGATTGGCTGCAGCAACCATTCCCATAGCCACCGCCTCACCGTGTTTATACTTCTTGTAACCGCTTAGGGCCTCTATTGCATGACCCACTGTGTGCCCGAAATTCAAGATTGCACGCAGCCCGCTCTCCTTTTCATCCTCTTCAACAACACCTGC